>DATNQN010000014.1 GCA_036703985.1 Leptolyngbyaceae cyanobacterium | reverse complement strand
GTTGTTGATGCAGCCTCAATCGGTGCGTTTGAATGATGAAGAGGCGGAGTATGTTTTGGCTTGCGTTCGTTTGCGCGATCGCATACGCCTACAAGAACAACGTCGCAAGCAACGTCAACTTTTTGCTGCTGCTTCTGCTGCGATCGTCTGCGCTGCATTTGCGATCGTCGCTGGATTTCAGTGGCGTAACTCTGAAATCGATCGAATTCATATCTTAACTACTTCCTCAGAAGCTAAGTTGGAAGTAGATCAATTAAAAGCATTAATACAAATTTTAAAAGCTGGAAAACAAGTTCAGCACCTGTGGATATCAAAAGCAACCTTAATGAATGAAGTGACGGGGAGCTTGCAAAAAGTAACTTATGACATTACAGAACTCAATCGCTTAGAAGGCTATGAAAACTCAGTTACGGATATCAGTTTTAGCCCAGATGGTAAGATACTAGCGAGTGCTGGAGTTGATGGTATAGTTCGCTTATCAGATTTAAGCGGCAAAGAACTCTCTAAACGTGAAGTAACTAAAGAGCGGATTAGAAGCATCAACTTTAGTCCCAAGGGTCAGGTACTGGCAATGGGTGCTGAAGATGGCACTGCAAAATTGTGGAATTTAGAAACTAACTCTTTAAAGGAATTTCCTAAATATAATGGCGGAGTATATAACATTACTTTTAGTTCTGATGGTCAGACAATTGCCACTAGTTCTAATGATGGTATTGTTCGCTTATGGAGTTTAGAAGGAAATTTGATCGAGGAATTTCCTGCCTTTAATCCCAATAGTAATAAAAAAACTTTGTGGGGACTTAGTTTTAGTCCAGATGGTCAGAAAATCGCTACTGGTTCCGGGGATGGTACCGCTAAGTTGTGGGATTTGAAAGGCAATCTATTAAAAGAATTCAAGCATGAAAATACGGTGTATGCTGTTAGTTTTAGTCCTGATGGTCAAATACTTGCCACCGCTTCCGAGGACGGTACTGCCAAGTTGTGGGATTTAAACGGAAAAGAACTAACAGAATTGTCAGGACATCAAGACTGGGTATTGAGCGTCAGTTTTAGTCCCGATGGTCAAAAAATCGCCACTGGTTCTAAGGACAGCGTTGTTCGCCTCTGGAATTTAAAGGGAAAATTATTAAAGGAATATAACGGCCATTCAGATATAGTTAGGAGCGTGATTTTCAGCCCGGATAGCAAGGTTTTAGCATCAGCTGGATACGACAGTACCGTTCGCTTATGGGATGTGCAAGATCGACGGGATTTAACTGGTTTCAAAGCTCACAAAGGCACGGCGTGGAGTGTCAATTTTAGCCCAGATGGTGAAATGCTGGCGACTGCCGGGGCTGATGGGATGGTTCGTCTGTGGGATTTATCAGGCGAGCAGTTGGAGGAATTTAAAGCTCATAAAGGTGTAATTTGGAAGGTTAGTTTTAGCCCGAATGGTAAACTTTTGGCTACGTCAGGAGGAGATGGCATCGCACGTTTGTGGAGTTTATTTGGTAAGCAAAGAAAAGAATTCAAAGGCCATCAAGGTGAAGTCCAAGGTTTGAATTTTAGTCCAGACGGTAAAATTTTAGCTACCGCAGGAACAGATAAAACAGCCCGTTTGTGGGATTTGTCCGGTCAGCAACTGAACGAATTCAAAGGTCATAAAGGGATTGTCATGACCGTTAATTTTAGTCCGGATGGTCAATTTTTAGCTACTGCGGGAGCGGATGGTATGGTTCGCGTATGGAATTTATCAGGTCAGTTGATAAGAGAATTCAAAGCACATCAAGCTTGGATTAACAGCGTTCTTTGGAGCCATGACGGTCAAAAAATAGTTACAGCGAGTAACGATCGCACTGTCCGTTTCTGGAATTTGTCCGGTCATCAACTAAAGGAATTAAGAGGTCATATAGGTGCGGTGCTGAAACTCCGTTGGAGTAAGGATGGCAAACTACTTGCCACCGCCGGTGCCGATTCAACTGCTCGTTTATGGGATGTATCCGGTCAACAAGTCGCTGAATTCAAAGGTAATCAAGGGGAGGTCAAGAGCGTTGATTTTAGTCCCGATAGCAAACTTCTAGCAACCAGCGGACAAGATGGAACGATTAAGCTGTGGCGAGTGGAAGGATTTGATGATTTGATGGTGCGGGGTTGCACTTGGATACGCGACTATCTCGATAACCCAAAATCCAAACTCACGCCCGAAGAACGTCAGGTTTGTGATGGTATTGCCACTGCTAATCCTCAAGATCGAGCAAAATAATACATCTGTATAGAGACGTTGTAAAAACGTCTCTATTCTGATTAATCGTTGTAAACCTCGTTTACTGTAATTTAGTCCTGAGCCTAAATCTTCAATTATTTGATACTGCCAACCATGTTGAGTGCAAAACAGTTCTAATACTTGATGCCAGAGTTTCTAAATCTGCTTTTTGGTCATGACTTGAAACTCTGGCATAGCCGATTGTCACAGTATTGTCTGATTTGATTCCCAGTAATTGAGCCAAAAGCAATTGAACCGGATTTGGTATTGTTATTTAGCTCAACGCCTTCAAAGTATTCAACAAATTGGTGGCTGCTGATAAAGCTGTTTGCAGGCTTTCATTGCTGTTAGCGGGAGCTTTTCGTGCTGTATTAACAAACTGTTCCAGCGATGATATTAGCTGAGTTTGAGCTTGTTTGAGAGCGGCATCATCAACTGTTTGAGTTTGGGTTGCCTGACCCGAACTTTGTCCCGAAACAGCAGAAGGCAAATTCACGGTTTCGATCGTAGGACGATCGCCAGCAGAGCCATTTTGACTGACAACCAATCGCACTGCTGGGTCACCTAAGATAGCATAGTTGCGGGCATCGTTGTTAGCCGTCCACATACTAGCCAACGTCCTTTCATTGGCAGTAGCGCCAAACTTGATTTCTTCGAGTTCGCTACTGAGGTCAGAAGAGATTTCCGCATAGCGCTCGTCAAAATACTCTACTGCCGAGCCTACTGTATGACCTTCCAGCAGACGCTTCACGCTACTTTGAAAAACGGCAATCTGTCTGCGATTTTCAGCAGAACGAATATCCGACCAAGAGAAAGAACAGCCCCAGGCTCGATCTACGTGACCGATCACAGCCAAAGCACCTCCCTTAGGATGGCTCAACAGTTTTTTCGGTAAGTTAGCAACAAAGGGATAAGGTGCAATCTGCGGGCGTTGAGATTTTTTGTGACCGTCGAATTCATCCATTTGGGGAGTACCTGCTCCATAGCAGGCAAAGTGAAAGGCAATTAGCCCTAAAAGACGAGCTTGCTCGTCAATATCGTCTCCAGAAAAGTAGAAATCTTCTGGAATCGGTTGTTGCCCCCACTGACGACCAGGCCAATCTTGGCATAGCAGGGCCCCTTGGTGGCGCAACTGTCGCGGATCGCCGGAGGGAAAGCCCATACCGTGACTGGCAGTAAAAAGTAAACTAGGCGTTTCGCTGCCTCCAAGCAATTGTCCGAGGCGGGCTTTAGTTGCTTCTTCTTTCAGAAAAGTTTTGACGTTCCAGTCGGGATGTTCCTCGGTGACCCATTGCGATAAAGGCTGAATGAGGTCTTGAGTGCTGAGATTAGTGGCAGCGTCTCCTGGATTGCACACCCCGAAGAAGGTAGCGTTGGGAGAAAGGGATATATTGCCTGTTTCAGCTTCTACGACACTGCGAGCGTACTGTGCGTACTCTTCTGGCGTGTCAAAATAAATACGACCTACTGCGTACTGAACGCTAAGTTGAGACTGAAACCGATAGGGAATAGTGGCAGGGTCTCCGACAATCAGCAAGTAGTAAGGCATCTTGTCCGGATCGGCTGGCCCCGGCCCCAATCCCTGACGCGATAGAAACTGATTTTTGCTTTCCCCGGGACGATAACCCCTCACTCCCGTGTATTCCTGGTAGTAATGTTCTTGGTTTTGGGTTGCTTGCTTTTTGCGATGTTCTAACAGTTCGCTAAGTGCATCTCGGATTGCCGGATCGCTATTGTAGGCGAAGATGACTCCCCAACCTGTTTCTGCCAGATTTTTAGGGTCTACTCCCTCTATAACAGCAAAATCAGCATCTTGCATTTGCCGCCTTTTTAGCTCGACATCCTCAAGATGTTCCGGATCGAATTCTTCGCCTTGAGCGATCCTGGATATTTGTTCGGCTGTCAAGGGAGGCAGCAAATAATCACCGGTGGAACCGTTAATTCCATTGAAAAATAGTAAATCTTCAGACATTTTTGAAATTCCTTCTATTTGCTCGCAACTAATACTGCAAAATTAAGTGAAAATCTCTGGCGCTATCTTTATCGAACATCTGTGAAGACTTACGCACTCAATGAGAGATGTAGGGGCGGGTTTAGCTGATAAATTCAGCATTTTATAAATAGCTTCACTGATACTGTTGGCGAATTGCCTGTGGGGGCTGACCCCTTCCCAACCCCTCCCCTACAAGGAGAGGGGCTTTCTGGCTCCCCGTTGCCTTTGCAGGGAAGGGGCTGGGGGGTTAGGTTTTCCTATCTTCGCCAACAGTATCTTCACTGTTCTCACCCGCTCCGACAATTCTTGATTTTTCGCGATCGCGTCGCGCGTAAGTTCTATTCTGTAATCTCCCCTTAATTGCTAAGTAAGGAGAGTGGGAGAGATGGATTAAGCTAACCTAAAGATTGATGATTAACTCAGACAGGCTGCTGACCACACGGCATGAGCGACTTCCGGCTTAGCAATATCGCTATGTGCACCGCTGGTTGGCCCTCCGTCATCCACGTTACATATGAATTTGCTGCTTTCCAGGTTGTAAATTTTACCTGCTTCAAAATTATACGCTTCATTAGAGGAGAGCATCGACAGGTTTTGTACGCCTAAATCGTCTCCTCCAATACCAAAGCTGCCTATTCCGCCATATTTAGGCAATTGACCGGGGGCGAAGTCCACGCTGCTGAAGGCAATCTTGCCAGCTAAAGGATACATCTTCCCTACTGCATAGTCGTAAACAGATTGAGTGGTTACGATCGGGCCGACCACTTTCTTTTGCGCGACAATTTGGTGAAAGTATCCCGGGCGATTCTTTTCGTATGAAATATTTGCACAATAAGACCAAAGGGATACGGCTCCTTGGATCAGTGCTAGAGAGTTGACCGGACGAACTAAAGTGCCTTTTCCTTGGGGGCCGTTTAGGATCGAAGAAGCCACAATACATCCGAAACTGTGACCCATCAAGTGAAATCGTACAGTCGGGGCGGCCTTTTCTTGAAGTGCTTTTAATAAGTTGAATCCGGCATTCTCACCGATGGTGCGAGCGCGTGCTTTCATTTTCCAATAAGATAAGACCCGTAAGGGGTCTAACATTTTGTCTGGATTAAAGCCACTGCCGGGGGCGAAGCTAACTGGTTCGTCTTGACTTGCTTCGTAAATGGCTTCAGGGTCGAAACCTTCCCAATCCGATCCGGGCGCTCCTCCTTCTCCTTCGCTACTTAGGTTTGCTTCTTGATTTAGCACCTGGTAGGCGGTCAGTACTTCTGGCGGTAAGGTATCGGTTGCACCGTCTTCGCTTGCAGATTGTAAAATTGTCCTTAGCGCCTGCCGTGCTGCTTCGCTGTTAGCAATGCGATCGGCATATTCATCAACTAATTGCTCGATCGGATCTTCGTCGTTAACATCAAAGGACACCGAGCTTGTCAAATCCTCATTGCCCCAAGGTCTGCTAGGCCAGTGCAATCCGATCATTAAAGGTGTAAATCCCGATCGTATTTGTTTGATTTTTTCAAGATCGGCAGTTTGTCCGGCCATTGCACCAATCCAATTGTTGTATTGAGTGCGTGCGGCGGGAATGTCACCCATCCATCCGTGACTCATTAAAAATACATCTGTGATCGGTTCGTTAGCTAATGCTGTGAATATCTGTTCGCTCAGTTTTTTTCCGTCAGCTTCGTTGCGTTCGTTACCATCTTTATCAAACGCAATCAGATAGTAACTTAAGGAAGTATTCGGTACTTTTTCTAGCGGCATGGCATCAATCGATTTTCAGGTGTGGCGAGCAAACCTTTACCATAAATATTCAATATATTCTTTTTTATATTTATAGTTTTGATTGCCCTGGTTACATTTTATTTGCCAGGATAACATATATTTTTTTAGTTTTATCTAGAATTGAATTTTTTTAATAAATTTACCTAAGTTTATATTTTGGCCGAACTTTACAAACCTAGAAAAAATTTAATTAAATCTTAACAATATCCGGTCTTTAGTTCCTTCACTGTTTTTTATTTGTTATGGTATGCTTAAAAATATTTGCTAAAAAGCATTGCTCGGCTTAAATACATCTATCTTGGCAAATAAAGATTTCTGTTCCCAAGCAATTTTTAAATCTCAAATCGCTTGCAAGTATTAGATATTTACAGGGAGTCATATGCCTCTACCTTCTGAAAATAAGAATTCCCATTCAGGTAAAGAAACCTTAATCAATACGCTTCTAAAAATTTATAAAATCGTAAAATTTGTTAGCCGTGCATTACCCCCATTAGGCAAATATGAGTATAATTACGATTACATTAAGGGTCTGGCAATGACAAGTTCACCTCCTTTACCTTTAATTAATCTTAACATACCAAGTCAAGAGCTACCCACTGCAAAATGGTTAACGCTAGTCATCCAACAAATAACAATAGTAAATGCGAATCAAGCGCGGCATTTTAACAACAATATTCCATCTTTCAGCGTAGGGTCTGGCACGGAAGAAAGTTCAGTAGTTGATGAAAAGATCGAATTATTAAATGATACCAAACAAGAAATAGAAGCTACTGACAGTCAAGAAGATTTGAAAAATATCGCTTGGAAGATAGCTTCTGCTACCAAAGAAATCGCTCGAGAGCTTTCTGTTGATGCAGTATCTTTCAGTATAGAAAGTGGTAGCGAATCGCCAGAAATGTTGGCAATTGACGAACAGCTTAGAGAAATAGACGAACAATTTGCCAAAACCTCACCATCTAGCGAAACTTCAGAAGCATTAGATTTTAGTATTGGCTCTGACTTAGAAGATACCTCAGGAGAATCGCTGGATTTAGCTTTCAAAGAAATCATCAAACAAAACTTCAAATTGTTGGAATTAGAAAGCGAGGAAAGTTCAGATTTAGATTTTTCTACAGGAGAATTCCAAAATTACCCTAGCTTGGAAGATTACAATAGCTTATTCGTAGATATTGCCTTACCTCAGATATCCCAAAGGTTTCAAGAAGATTTAATTTTCGCCTATATGCGAGTTGCGGGGCCAAACCCGTTGATGCTCCAGCAGCTTTCAGAACGAGACCGACCTTTGCAAGTTAGCGAGGAAAAATATCAGCAAATTATCGCCAAATTTGCAGTATCGGATTCACTAGAAGCTGCCCGACAAGAAGGACGACTTTATCAAGCCGATTATGCCATGTTAAAAAACATGGCAGGGGGCAGTTTTCCCAACAACGTTAAAAAATATCCTTGTGCGCCTTTAGCATTATTTGCAGTACCACCAGTTAATAGTTCATCTCGCTCTTTAATCCCAATCGCTATCCAATGCCAGCAGCCTTCTGCAAGTGAAAATCCACCAGTATTTACGCCGCTAGATGGGGATAACTGGATGGTGGCTAAAACAATTGTTCAAATGGCGGATAGCAATTATCACGAATTAGTTAGTCATCTCGGTCGCACGCACTTATTTGTCGAACCTTTCGTGCTAGCGACTAAACGAAGATTGCCAGCAAATCACAAGTTAAGGATTTTGTTAGAACCCCACTTTGAGGGAACTATATTAATTAATTATGGCGCTCATAAAACTTTAATTGCGCCTGGGTGGGATGTCGATAAGCTTCTAGCTAGTACGATCGAAGACGATCAACTGATTGCTATTGAAGGAGCAAAAAGCTATCTGCACAATTTTAATGATGTAATGTTTCCCAAAACTTTGGTAAGTCACGGTGTTAGTAGCAATGCTCAGTTACCCGATTATCCTTATCGAGATGATGGATTGTTAATTTGGAATGCTATCCATACATGGGTTCGCGCTTATTTGAGCAGTTACTACACTAGCGATCGGCAAGTGTTAGAAGACCAAGCTTTGCAAAGTTGGGCAGGAGAATTAGTCTCAGATCTAGGTGGTCGTCTGCGGAATTTTGGGGAAGATGCTTCAGGTGCAATTAGAACGCTAGATTATTTAATTGATGCTGTCTCTAGCGTCATTTTTACTGGTAGCGCTCAACACGCTGCCGTGAATTTCCCGCAAGGAGATTTGATGAGCTACACGCCTGCTTTTCCTTTAGCAGTTTTCTCTCCACCGCCTACTTCTTTCGAGCAAAAAGGGAACTTTATGAGTATGCTACCTTCCCTAGACCGCTCCCAAAATCAAATTAAGGTATGCCATTTACTTGGTTCGGTATATTATACGCAACTGGGTGAATACAACAAGGGACAGTTTAAAGATGAAAAAGTCAGGTCTTATTTGGGCGAGTTTCAAAATCACCTAAGAGATATTGAAATTGAAATTAGCAATAAAAACCGTTCCCGACTGATGCCTTACAAATTCTTGCTACCTTCCCAAATTCCTCAAAGTATTAACATTTAGTTCCTCTCGATTTTTACTTTATTCATCCAGGCAGGGAATCTAAATTAGATAACTGCCTGGTAAAACCAGCATATCATCGCAAACAAAACATTGCTATTAGAAGCCTGTTGTTTGTTGCATAAAACTATCATCATCTTGTGTCATTCCAATGGCAAACAATAAGTTTCAATAGTTGCAATAAATATATCGCAACTATTTTAGGTTTTACGATCTTTTAGGTGAGAGGTTTTGCGATATTTGATGACAGTATTTTTTTATAACAATAAAGTGAATGTTTTCGGGGAATTGAATAGAGAAATTATACCTATCAAAGTGACGCAAAAACGTTACTTTCGATCGCAAAAACATTGTTCTCATATCCCGAATAATGCAAACAAATTCTTTTAACTGAGCGGTTTTCAAGGCGATCGGCTCTCGCGATCGGAAAAGTTTGTGGTCTGTTGACATTGACAAATATCTGTCTAGAGGAATAGTATGAATATATCTAAAAGTAGATGAAAAAACCGACCTCCTAGAGAGAACGCAGATTTTCGCTCTAAACGCAGGGCGATCGAATTTTTTCAATAAGTACACCTTATTCTCAATAATTGGAGTTTCATTTTAAATAATTAGAGCGTGTTGACAAAACATCGAACTGAATTCATCGCTTGTTACTTGCATCGAAAATTTAACAACCTAATGAGTGAAAAAGCATTTGTCTCCTACTCTTTTAAAGCCCGTACAAAATTATTCAAATTAGTACGAAAATGTTGCATTGCTGGGATTGATATTTCTCAGTATGCACTGAATTGAGAGTAGGGGATTGCTATTTTTCGTACAACCAAAAATTACCAAACGGAAAAACGCCATGACAACAAATCAAGACACAGTATTTAAAATTTCCGAGACAGCAGAGGGAAAAAGATTAAAAGAATACCGCGAAAAGAAAAAAGATAAAGATTGGAAGCGGTGGGGTTCGTATTTGAGCGATCGCCAGTGGGGAACAGTCCGAGAAGATTACGGCGCAGATAAGAACAATACTTGGAACTACTTTTCCCACGATCAAGCTCGTTCTCGTGCCTATCGTTGGGGTGAGGATGGTATTGCTGGGATTTGTGACGATCGTCAAAATGTTTGTTTTGCGATCGCCTTGTGGAATGGAAAAGATGACATCATCAAAGAAAGGCTATTTGGTTTAACCGGTAGCGAAGGCAATCACGGCGAAGATGTCAAAGAATATTACTTCTATACCGACAATACACCAACTCACTCTTACATGAGTTGTCTGTATAAATATCCCCAAGAAAAGTTTCCTTACGGCGAGTTAATAGAAAAAAATCAGGAACGAAACTCCGATCCAAACCGATTTGGATTTGCTGAATACGAGCTACTAGATACTGGCGTTTTCGATCAAAATCGCTACTTTGATGTTACTATAGAATACGCTAAAAACTCCCCAGACGATATTCTGATTCAAATCACCATCAATAATCGAGGTAAAGAAGAAGCAAAACTACATCTTCTCCCGACAATTTGGTTCCGTAATACTTGGTCTTGGTTTGAAAATAGCGAACAAAAGAAAAAAGATAAAACCTTAAATTCAGTGAAAAAATCATCTGAATTAAGTGTAGTAGAAGTTTTTTGGAGAGAGGAAAAATTACAAGGGGTTCAGAAGCCAGATGTTATAGAAAATAAACGATGGCTTTATTGCCAAGCGCCGAAAGAAATCCTCTACACAGAAAACGAGACTAATAATGCAAAGTTATTTCCCGATGGTAAAAATTCTTCTCCTTACGTCAAAGATGGGATTAACAATTACATTGTCTCTGGCGGAAAAGAAAAGACAGTAAACTTTGAAAAAGGAACAAAAGCGTCAGCACATTATGAATTAACGGTGTCTGGCGAAGGCTCAACAACTGTGCGCTTGCGCCTCAGTAACAGTCCAAATTTAGATTCTCCCTTCGGAGATGAATTTGATAATGTCTTTAAGCAGCGAAAGCAGGAAGCCGATGAATTTTATCAAGCTGTTTGTCCATTTCACATCTCAGATGATATGCGGCGCGTGCAGCGACAAGCTTTTGCGGGGATGTTGTGGAGCAAGCAATACTATTACTACATAGTATCCGATTGGCTGAAAGGCGATCCGGGTCAGCCAGAACCACCACCAATTCGTAAAACACCTCAAGGTGGTAGAAACACCGAATGGACTCATTTATATACCGAAGATATTATTTCCATGCCAGATAAATGGGAATATCCTTGGTTTGCTGCTTGGGATTTAGGTTTTCATACAATTCCTTTCGTGATGATAGATCCAGACTTTGCCAAGCACCAACTATATCTATTCACGCGGGAATGGTATTTGCATCCTAACGGGCAAATGGCAGCTTATGAGTGGAATTTTGGTGATGTGAATCCGCCCGTTCACGCTTGGGCAGCATGGCGCGTTTACAAAATAGAAGAAAAGATGTACGGTCAAGCCGATACAAATTTTCTAGAAGATGTTTTCCAAAAATTATGTCTGTATTTCACTTGGTGGGTTAACCGCAAGGACGCACAAGGCAAAAATATCTTCCAAGGCGGATTCTTAGGATTAGATAATATCGGTGCGATCGATCGCAGTAACATAGGCATTGATGGCGTAAACATAGAACAGTCAGATGGTACTAGCTGGATGGCGATGTTCTGTCTGAACATGATGAAAATAGCGACGGAACTCGCCAAGAAAGATAAGGATTTAGCCAAAACCTACCAAAAACTCGCCGACAAATATAAGGACTTAGTTAGCCAGGATAAAGATAAAGACCTGATTGACACTTATCAGACACTAGTCAGACAATCTGGCAGAGCTAACTATGAAGATATGGCATCCAAATTTTTCCAACATTTCCTGTTGATAGCGGATGCGATGAATAAAGTTGGCGGCGATATCAATATCTGGGATAAAAAAGACAATTTTTACTACGACATTTTGAATGCTCCCGGCCATTGGCTATCTGATTCTGAAGGAGGACTATCAAGAGAAACACTATCAATGAAAGTGCGCTCGATGGTGGGTCTAATTCCATTGTTTGCCGTGGAAACCATCGACAAAGAAATTGTCGAAAAATATTTAAATTGCGATTTCATGGAACGGATGGGCTGGTTTATCAACAATCGCCCTGAACTTGCGGCACACCAAAATATCGAGCTTCGTCAAGTTAGCGAACAAGGCTTGTATTTATCGCTAGTCAATAAAGACCGTTTGGTATTTATCTTGGAAAGAATGTTACGTTCAGACGAATTTTTGAGCGATTACGGTATCCGAGCTTTGTCAAAATACCACGAGAAGAAACCTTATACATTGTGGGTAGACGGAAAGCCAAATGAAGTCAAATACGCACCCGCAGAATCTCTCAATAAAATGTTTGGTGGAAATTCTAATTGGCGAGGCCCGATTTGGATGCCCGTGAATTTTCTCCTGATCGAATCGCTCCAGAAGTTTTATCATTACTGGGGAGATGAAATTAAAGTAAATTGTCCAGATAAAAACGGACAAATAAAACAGATGAATTTGTGGGAAGTATCAATGGAGTTATCTCGTCGGGTAATCGGGATGTTTACTCAAAAAGATGCTCCCAATCCACTTCAGCAAGGCTCTACTGGTAAGTGGCGACCCGTGTATGGTGGCACTGACAAATTCCAAAATGACCCCCATTGGCGTGACTTAATTCTTTTCTATGAGTATTTTCATGGGGATAATGGTGCTGGGATTGGTGCGAGCCATCAAACTGGCTGGACTGGGGTAGTTGCTAAACTAATTCAGCAGTGGGGAGAATACGGTGAGCAGAATAATCCGCCGAAACGTTAAATAAGTTAGAGCGATGTGAGTAATCGCTCCTATCATCTAACTGTGCAACAAATAGGCTAATACCAAATCCACGTAATTACTCCCAAACAGTGAAGAACGCAACATAGCGCAAGGGGGTAGTTAACTGGATTTGGTATGAGTCGAGCGGCTTTAATTAACCTGGCAATAACCAACCAGTTTGATGTTATGTCAACTTTTGATTCGGGCATATTCTTAGCTGGTTGGTTATTTTGCTTACCTGAGATCTTGCACCACTCTCAACAAGACTTGAAAAACCGGGTTTCTTCACGAAAAATCTAGGCTTTCAGGTTTAGTTATTGGCAAGAAACCGGGTTTTTAGCCTTGGCGGTTGCTATACATTTTCACTCGTAAGTCGATCGAGATATTTTTCTATGGTTTAAGCAATATTTATTGCTTAAAACTGATTTTTTTGACGCGCCGCTTGGGTTTCACTTTTGTTAATGCACGCATTAACAAAAGTTCATAGAATTATTAATAATTTGGGGTTGACAGTTATCTATCCAAAGAAATAGAGTTGACCTGGATAAAAAAATAATCCTTCCTTGGTTAAGAGTCTATGAGGAATAAAAGCGAGACTCATTTATTGGGAACGCAAGTTATAGGTAGCATTTCCCGTAAGTAAGAATTAGGCAAATGAAATCGAACATACTTGTGCCTATGGGAGACAAACTTTTTAATTGCAAAGATGTCTCTATGCTGGGCTGGAAATGTTGCCAAATTGATTCATATCAAAGAAAAAGTTTTAAGGACTAACCAAATGAGTCAAAGCCTGACAGATTTAATAACTGTTGATTGCCAAACTGTCTCCGAAACGACCTATGATGTGGTCATCGTAGGGGCAGGGGTAGCTGGAGCAATCGTTGCTAAAGAATTGAGCCAACAAGGAAAAAGGGTTTTAATCCTTGAGGCAGGAAAAGATAAGGATTTAACTCTGGCGGGTTTTCAAAGTTACATCGAGACCTTTTATGGTTCGGCAGATAAGAACCCTAACTCTCCGTATCCTGATAATCCCAATGCTAAAAGCCCGATGGATGATAACGGGTATTTTGTAGAAAAAGGCCCGATGGTTCTGGGAGGTTCTTATACCCGGGTTCCGGGGGGAACCACAATGCACTGGGAAGGTAAAACCCCTCGGATGTTGCCAGATGATTTCAAATTAAAAACTCTCTACGGGCAAGGTCTTGATTGGCCGATTACTTATGAAGATCTGATGCCTTACTACCGCAAAGCGGAGTACGAGATAGGGGTTTCCGGAGATACGGAAGAGCAAAAAAAACTAGGCGTCAAATTTGAAGATGGCTATGTTTTTCCGATGAAAAAGCTTCCTCCCTCTTACTTAGACCAGAAAGTGATTGAAAAAGTTGAGGGAACTGAAGTTGAATTATATGGCAAGACATTTAAATTAAGCTTTTCTACTTTTCCGCAAGGTCGCAATAGCGTACCGAATCCTGACTACGATCGCGGTAACGTTTTCGTTCCGAATGGAGTTGCCAGTGTCAGTACCGTTCAGTATGGGGAGCGTTGTCAGGGAAACGCCAACTGCGTTCCGATCTGTCCGGCTCAAGCGAAATACGATGCTCGCAGAACTTTAACCAAAGCCTTCCAAACTGGTCGCGTACATTACCTCTCGCAAGCAGTTGCTTCTCAAATAGAAATCGATCCTGACAACGATCGCGTGAGTGCAATTCGCTTTAAACGTTATGAAGACCCCAAATCTCCTCAATTCAAACCAGGAGTTGCGAGGGGAACTTTATTTGTTTTAGCTGCTAATGCAGTCGAAAACGCTCGGCTGATGCTCGCTTCTGATTTACCTAATACTAGCGGAGCGATCGGGCGGCATTTAATGGATCACCCTTTCACCTTAGCTTGGGCTTTAATGCCGGAAGTGACTGGCACTATGCGGGGGCCTTTAGTTACATCAGGAATTGGCACGTTTCGGAACGGGCCTTTCCGTCACAAACAATCCGCTTTTGCCGTAGATATTCACAATGATGGTTGGGGATGGGCAACCGGATCGCCCAAAACGGAAGTAGAAGATGCCGTTGATAACAAAAACAAATTTGGCAAAGAACTGCGCCAGACATTAGTTAGTCGAATTTCACGGCAACTACTGTTAGCCTTCATGTGTGAAATGCCGCCCGATTTCAATAACCGAGTCACGATCGATCCGCACTACAAGGATCAACTGGGTAATCATCGCCCCGTGATTCATTACAACTTACCCGACTACAGCCGCAGAACCCTTGCTTACACCAGAAAACTTTCTCGCACGATCTTCCAACGTTTGGGAGCCGAAGATTATACCAAGTACGATCGTTTTGACCCGGCCTATTTTGAATTTGAAGGTGAAGGCTACGTTTACAAAGGGGGAAACCACTTTTCGGGAACCCATATTATGGGAACGGCAAAAGAAAACTCAGTTGTTAATCGTCATCTGCGTTCTTGGGATCATGAAAATCTTTTCGTAGTTGGTGCGGGAAGTATGCCAACCATTGGTAGTTCAAATACCACCTTGACCCTTGCCGCCTTGAGTTTTATGGCGGCTGAGGAGATGCTGAAGGATTTGCAAAAATAAAGATTTTTCACTAAGCACGCACCTTTTACGGAAACTTTGAACACATCGCCAGCGAAAGTATTATGACCACAGATAATGGTTACAACCTGATTACGACGGTAGAAGAGTTGCATTACTATCTCAAACAAGCAATGAAGTTAGAACACGCAACTATTCCCCCTTACATCACTGCACTTTACTCGATCCAACCCGGCACGAATTTAGAAGGTTTCCATATTATCCGGCAGGTTGCTGTAGAAGAAATGCTACACCTAACCCTGGTCGCTAATGTTTTCAATGCAGTAGGAGGAAAATTCGTTGAACAGAAGGATGGAAAAGTTCAAACCGTCCTAACTGCACCCGATTTTATTCCCCCATATCCTACCTATTTACCGACAGGCTCGGTAGATTTTCAAGTAGGATTAGGCAAGTTTTCCCCAGCAACCATAGAGACATTTATTAAGATCGAACGAGCCGAAGAAGTTGATGAAGGTAAGCCATTAGTCGTATCCCGACCAGTACAAGAACACTGTCATTTTCTGACAATTCACAATGGTCAGCCATCCGATACTTTCTACAGTATTGGCTTATTCTATGCAGAGATTATTCGAGGCTTGAATGCTTTGTATAAAGAGATGGGTAATGCGTTGTTCTGTGGCGATCCTCAACGACAAATTACTCCCGAATATTACTATAACGGTGGCGGAGATATCGTTCCAGTCACCGATTTGCGATCGGCAATTCGGGCGATCAGAGTAATTCAAGAGCAAGGAGAGGGGTCGAGAGTCGGCGCGATCTACGATGCAGAACGAGAACTCGGTCATTACTATCGCTTTGAACAACTAAAACAAGGACGATACTATATCGTCAATCGGGACGATCCCGAACAGTCCGATCGGCCTCACCAGCCTACTGGCGAATCTTTCACTGTGGATTGGGATGCAGTTTATCCTATTAAGGAGAATGCCAAACTTAGCGATTATCCTGTAGGCACGGAAGTTTATGAAGCAGCTAAAGATTTCCAAAGTGCCTACAGCAAGTTTTTAAAAGATATTGAATACGCTTTTGACGGACATCCTGAAGAGTTAATTCCAGCAGTCGGTGGAATGTTCCGCCTTAAGGAACAAGCTAGTTACCTAATGCGTAATCCGATCCCAGAGAATAAAGATGGGTTGAATGCCGCTCCTATTTTTCGATTAGATTAATCGAGGTTCAAAGATTAGGAAATTGCGAAACTCATATCTTGCACCATAGTTAGAAACCCGGTTTTTTGCAAATCCCCTTACCTGAAAGCCTATATTTTTCGTTTCGTTTGGAAACCCGGTTTTTCTAGCCTTATTGAGAAAGGTGCAAGATCTGAGGAAATGCGATGATGCTACCTATTGCTTATGCGATCGATCTTCAAGAGCATAAATTTTGCTGACGATCGATTAATTGACTTAGCGCTATGAAACTTGCAACCTACTTGCCGATCTGTAACTTTTTTCGAGGAAATCACTGATGGATATTAATTCACCTGAGTTTAAAAATTTTATCAAATTATCAGCCGTATTAACTGGTTATTCCCAGTTTCATCTCCAGGGAACCGGACAAGCTGCTCTTTACTTTGATACGGTGAAGAAAATCATCGGTCAAAATATATTTGGCGAACTGTTAGAAACATTTCAAGAGCTTGATTCAAAAGCCCAAAACGACGAATCTATCCTAATTGACGGACTTCGTTCTAAGATTTTAAGTTCTGAAAAATTCGGGCCGATCGCTCGCAATATCATCAAGCTTTGGTATATATCCACTTGGTATCAATTGCCAAAAGAATGGCGAGATACTTTTGGCACAGAAGAAAAAGATGAAACTTTTATTCCCAGCCCAGCAGCTTATCCAGAAGGACTTTTATGGCCAACAATAGGTGTAAATCCACCAGGCGCAAAAGGTCAAGGATATGCAACTTGGAGCGAATCACCCTCAGTTAGTCTTGCTAAAAGCTAACAACTATTTTTGTAGGGTTTAATCTTTAGTTTCAGTTAACTTAACCCTTCACAAATACTCATCTTTCATCTTGACGTAATTTTCAACAATTTTCAGCTTGAAGGACGGACATGAATATTGCATCTTGGTTTCGTAGACTTTCTACTATTACTATCTCCATTCTCCTGAGTTTAACCCTCTTTAGTTTGCCCGCTCATGCTTTCGTCGGGACGGATTACAATAAGTTGGTTTTGACAAACGCTTGTGTTAGCTGCGACCTAACGGGAGCGGATTTATCAAATAAAGATTTGTATGGCAGCGCACTTGATGGTGCAAATTTATCTAACGCCAATCTCTCCGGTGCTTTATTAAATGATGCAAAGCTGAAAGGTGCTAATTTAACAGGAGCCAATCTATCGGGTGCCAATATGATGGGAATTACCTTGTCAGAGGCTAACCTAACGGGGGCTAATCTAACAGGCGCAGATTTGTACAATGCCCTCATAAGTAAGGCAATCTTGCAAAAGGCAAATTTAACTGATGCCGATCTAACAGAAGCCGTTATTTCCGATGCAAATTTGTCTAGTGCTGTGGGAACAAATGCAAAACTAAAAGGAGCGATTCTTTCTCGCTCCGATTTATCGAGCGCAGATTTTTCCCACAGCTATATGAGAAATACAAAGTTATCAAATGCAATTCTGAAAGGAACTAACTTTGTGGAAACCGATCTATTTAATTCCTTGATGCCTGACGGGACTACTTATAACGGAGATGTTACTAAGTTTGGTGCCCTTCAGTAAAACTTGTATCTGGCAGGTAATCTCGATCGCAATGCCGAAAAATATTTGAACGCCCATCCTTGCCAAAGATTCACCATAAACTCAGAATCGGTCAATAGATAATTAAGAGATTGATAGAAGAGAAAACTCTTTCACATCTTGTAAATTCTCAGAAAGACCTGAAAAACCGGGTTCTTTAAAGACAATATATGGTTCCAAATTTACCTATTTGTTAGAAACCCGGTTTCTTGATTCAGTACAAGGTATGAGCGAATTATTCACGCCAAGAAAGCGGTTATCTGTGTTGAAAATTTAAATTTGCCAAAAGATCCGTAACGCCTTAATTTCATCACCACTCGAAGATTAGGAATACTTGAACTCATGTCTGCAAATAATCAATGCAAGATGAATAAATCATCTATTTTCTGCAAAATCAAATCCATCGGTAGCTTATCTGTTCTGATATTTGTATGTATGTTGGCAGCAATAGGTAGCTTAACGCTTCCTGCCAACGCTGCTACAAATGAAGCCAATTCAGTTTTAGTTTCTTTAGTTAGTTCTACATCTAATCCGGCTATTTTAAACCCTACATTCGATCGCACGAAGGTCAATTTAGGGATTACGCCAACTGGCTGGAGTAATAGCGACGATCTCACTATTGACCTCAATCCCCCTATTCCTTACGAGCAGATTTTAAGTGAAATGGCGTTATCTGGGTTCAAAGGTACGCAAATGTCACCTAAATTTCCGGAATATCCAAAAAAGAAAGATTTGTTAAAAACAGAATTGGCAATGCGTAACTTGAGGATTTCCGAACCTTGGGTGGGAACGGAGTTTACTATAGGAAACAGCGATAAAACCTTCCAGGAATTCGAGCAACAAATGAATTTTATGAAGGATATGGGCGGTACAAATATTGTGGTAGCTGAATTGGGTGGTGCTGTTCATCAAAAGAAATGCGTAGATCCTTTAGTTAACAGACCGCACTTTACTGATGCACAATGGTCTGATTTGTTAAAAGGGCTGAACAAACTCGGTGAAACAGCTAATAAAAACGGTATGCAGTTGGTTTATCACCCCCATATTGGTACGGGGGTAGAAGACATGGCTGATATCGATCGATTGATGAACGGTACTGATGCCAAAAATGTTAAACTCCTCCTCGATACAGGGCATTTGTACTATGCAGGAGTCGATCCTCTAGATGTAGCTAAAAAATATGCCGATCGCATCAAGCACGTTCACCTAAAAAATATTCGTCAGTCAATTTTAGATGAATCCAAAAAAACTGGTCGTAGCTTTTTAGATTCCATCCGTGAAGGTATATTTACCGTGCCGGGAGACCCTAAAGGTGCAATTGATTTTCAGCCGATTTTACAAGAACTTGCTACAGCTAACTACGAAGGATGGTTGATGGTGGAAGCAGAGCAAGACCCTAATAAAGCTGAACCTTTGAAGTATGCGCTGATGGCTCGTCAATATCTAAGAGATGAAATTGGTTTTTAATCCCTTAGAGCATACTTAAAAACCGAGAATTAGATAGAAGTAGATAGTATTGAGAATATGACAAATAAACATAATTCCTAACTATCTACTCTCTAAAAATTTTGCCAAATCATGCCAGTCAACCAAAAATATCAGGCATAAAAATTGCCAAATATACCAAGTACAACCAGGAGTTTAAACATGACATCAAGTGATAAAGAGGAAATTAGAAAGGTCTTTGAAGAAGTCTATGCCGCAAATGTGAGGTCGCGCGATTTACAGGGTTATGGAGAGATGTACTCTGAAAATGCGCTCTGGATACCACCAGATCAAGCGGATCGGCAGGGAATTCCCGACATTGTTGAAGGATTTGCACAACAAATTGCAAATCAAGATATAGACCCAACTTTTACTGCCGAAGAAATCGAGGTTTTAGGTGATTTTGGTTACGTAATCGGGACTTCCATCGCTACCGTTCGTCCGAGGAATGGTGACGAACCTAAGACAGTTACATTCCGGGCTTTATGGCTGATGAAGAAAGAGCAAGGAGTCTGGAAGATCGATCGCCAAATTTGGAATAAAAAACCCTAGGGAAGCAAAAATCACTCTATGAACCACGATATTTACTTAAGCTTTTTCATGTTCACCACTAATCTAAAACCTGACAATTTAGATTATCGAAATGTGGTGGTTAAGCACATTAAAAAGCTACAAGAATTTGGTTACGCTGGCTTTGAGTTTCCGATCGCACCCAACGAAACAAAAAACTACGAAAAAGACTTGAGTGATTATACAAACCTGCGCTCTTATCTGAATGAGCAAGGGCTAGAAAATGTCAAGATTGCCACTAACGTTGGGGCAACTCGAACATTCGATCCCAGTTCTCCATACCCCGAACAACAACAAGAAGCTTTAGAGTATCTTAAGTCGCGGGTTGATATCACCGCTGCACTAGGTGGTGAAATTATGATGGGCCCAATTATCGTACCCTACGGTGTTTTCCCCACTACAGATTTTAACGATCCTATTTGGAGCGATCGACTGCAAGAATATTTGGCAATTCGCTATAGTAACGCCCAACCAATTCTCAATCGATTGGGTGAATACGCACAGGGCAAAAACGTCAAATTAGCAATCGAACCGATTACTCATTGGGAAACACCAGGCCCTAACAAGTTATCCCAGTTAATTGAGTTTCTGGATGGAGTGGAAAGCAAGCAAGTTGGAGTCGTAATTGATAGCGCCCATGAAACCCTCGATGGAGATGGGCCAGAGATATTTAAAACACAAGTGAAAAAATTAGCCGAACAAGGTCGGCTTCATTATATTCAGGTTTCTCCCCCCGATCGAGGTGCTTTGCATACTAGTTGGTTGCCTTGGCAATCTTTTTTAGAGCCAATTCTACCCGTTTATCAAGGGCCGATCGCGATCGAAATTTTTAACGCCATTCCCGAATTTATCAATTCACTGCGTTTAAGTCGTCGTAAATTCTGGATTCCTGGCGAAGACCCGGAAAATCAATATCCAAGTGCCTACGATACTGCGAGAGATGCGATCGCAATCACTAGAAAGGAATTAAACCAAACAGCCTCCAAACTATGTAAATAGAACTGTTGTAGAACTTTGTAAAACAGTTTTATTTCAGTTAGCGCCAATGAGAGTGTGAGATTACTGATAGCTTTTGCTTTCATACTCCCTCTCAAACAGGGAAGTTTAATTAAATTTGGAAAAAGGAATTAAATATGGCTGAAATAACCGAAAAATTCAACCAAGAAATCGAAATTGTTACCAATTTTGACGAATTTGAATATGAAGCGCTATTAGATGAAATACAAGGTAACATCCTTAAATCTCACGGACGCAACCATGCTGTTCATTTGTTTTTGAGATTTATCTGTGACGAGGTAACTGCAAAACAATGGATTAGCAAATTCGCTCACAAATATGTTACCTCAGCACTAGCCCAAGCAGAGGAAGCCAAACTGTATCGGCAGAATAAAGATGTACCGGGTAAAGTCTTTGCCAACTTCTTTTTAACATACACTGGTTATCAATATTTAGGATATAAAAATGACCAGTTACCTGAGGGTACATCATTCCATAAGGGAATGAAACATACCGATATTCAGAAAGAACTTGGCGATGATGTCAACCAATGGGAACAAAGTTTTAAAAATGATATTCACGCTCTTGTCTTACTTGCATCTGATAAAATCGTAGGCCCGAGAACTAAAGAAGCAAAACTTTTAGAACGGAAGGATAAAACTCTGCTACGTAAGCAGCCTGCTCTATTAAAACAAAAAGTAGAGAAAATCAAACAACAGCTAGATGGAATTGCTGAAATTGTCCACGAGGACATAGGTTACGTTCTTAGAAGTTCTCAGACTGGAGCAGAAATCGAGCATTTTGGATTCCGAGATGGAATCAGTCAACCGTTATTTTTTAAGCGAGATATTGACCAGGAAAGAGAACATAGCAACTTTTCCCAATGGGACCCCCGCGCCCCCCTCAGCTTGGTTTTGTGCAAAGACCCTTTGGGTAAAAAAGAAGAGAGTTACGGTAGCTTCTTGGTGTACCGCAAACTAGAACAAAACGTTAAAGCTTGGGAAGAAGATATTCAGAATTTAGCTGAGAAGCTGAAAGGTTCTGGAAAAGCAGATCCGGAGTTAGCCGGAGCGTACACGATGGGACGCTTTCAGGATGGAACACCAGTCGTCCTAAAAAATACTCCAAGCCATCAGGAACCAGAAGAGAACAACTTCAACTATGCAGACGATTTGCCAGGTTTCAAGTGTCCCTTCCAATCCCACGCTCGCAAAGTTAATCCCCGTGGCGATATAGAGAAATTAATCACGTCCGAGGTTCCTCTCAAAAAGGAAAAGATGAATCGGATCGTTCGTCGGGGAATTAACTACGGACACCTGCCCAGCGAGAAGCCAGAAAAGGATGCCGGACTGCTCTTTATGTGCTTCCAAGCTAATTTAGAAAATCAGTTCAACTTAATGCAGAACAAGTGGGCTAAAGACCCTGATTTTGTTAAGGCAAAAACAGGTACAGATGTAGTGATTGGTGTTGAAAAGAGAGATGAGCAAGGAAAAGATGTCAAAGAGACATATAAGTGGCCAACTAAGTGGGGCGAATCAGAGCAGACGGAAGTTGACTTTATTCATTGGGTAACGATGAAAGGCGGGGAATATTTCTTTGCTCCTAGTATGAGTTTCCTCAAGTCTTTTGCTCCTGCTCCCTCCCGCGATATTGTATTTCGAGGAGTTCCCAAACAAGAAATCCAAGCTGCTCAAGATATGATTGCTGAACTCAGGAATTACCAGCAACGGAACTGGGCAATTGGTTTAAATGGAGATACCCTCCAGCCAGATGGATTTCTTGCTTTCTTCAACCAGCGAAACCTGCCATTTAAGTTTTATTTGCTCAATCAAGTTCAACTTGGCAATTCTAGTGCTTATGATGCAAATATTGCCACGCTCAATCAATATATCGATGATATTTGCAACCAAGAGATTGAGGCAAGCGAATATAAAATCGCTGAACTTGAGGAATATCGAGAACTGAACTGGTCAATTCTGTCAAAGACAGATACTTTTAAGCCGGACAAATTTGTGAGTTTTTTCGGCGAACGAGAGCTACCATTCAAGTTTGGTGTGGATAATGGCAATATAGTGACTAACGATCCCTCTGCCTACGAAGAGAACATCACAACTTTGAAAGATTACATTAGTTCCCTAAATCAATAGACCTATCCTCAGATCTTGCACCTGGACTAAAAACCGGGTTTCTTGCAAATAGCTAAACCTGAAAGCTTAGGTTTTTAGTAAAGAAACCCGGTTTTTCAGGTCTTAGACTTATTTGTGCGATCGCAACTGAAAGCTGACATAGAACTGGAGTTTCCTAAATCAAGTCGGTTTTTAAGGATTTGGGAAAATTAGACAAAAGGCAAATATGATACTCAACAAATCAATTAAACGAACTGCGCTTGTTTCGCTTTTTCTGGTTTTGATTTTAACTGCAACTTTTACCCTTTGTGGATGGAAACAGGCGATCGCATCTCCACTAGTTGGCCCCGAACCAGAAATGGGATCGTGGGAAACCGTCCCACTGGCTCCACCAGAAAGCAGAATGCAGTCCGTTCATACCGTACTCCTTCCCAATGGAAAAGTGCTGAGCGTCAACGGCAGCAGCTTTCGTAACACCCTAACTAAGAATGAAAAAGGGGAAGATGTCTTTATAGAGGGAGTGGGATCGGGAGACTACGATGCTATTAACAATACCTCTCTTTTCGATCCTGAAACCAAGCAATTTGAGCGCATCGATTCTCCACCAGCAATGCAATACGGGGAGAGTAACGACTTATTTTGCAGCGGTCATTTGCAATTAGCTGATGGCAACGTCCTATTTGTTAGCGGAACCGGACGTTATTATCCTGGCGGACGATTTACAGGGTCTAGGCAAGTCAATATTTATAATTGGCAAACTGGCAAATGGTCTGCTGTCGGTCAACTTAAAGAAGGACGTTGGTATCCGACTTTAGTATCGCTAGCCGATGGCAAAATCGTAATTTTTTCTGGTCTGAAAATCAATGCCCCTAACCAAATTAATCCCAGCATTGAAATCTACGATCCTAAAACCGGAAAATTTCACTACATCGACTTAACAGGAGTCGAAAACAGTCCCTTCAACACCTATGTTGAAGGGGCTGATGGTTACGACAGCATTGACCTTTATCCTCGCGTATTTCCAACGGCTGACGGTAGGCTTTTGATCACTGGAGATGAAGCTGGTATTGCTAATGTTTTAGTTCAAAACAAAAGCAAGAAAAGTTACTTAATGGCCGTTCATGAAGATGAAGCGGGTAAACTGTCAGTCAGCTTTGAAGTTGGCCCTGAAAGATTTGAAACTTCTAAAGCTTACGGAACGGCAATTCAAGTTCCCGACTCTGAAGACGTGTTATTAATTGCTGGGATGATCGGTACTAATGACATTAACTTTGGGCGCGGAGGTAAAACAGATAATTATCCAGGAGCTAAAGTTGCTTCTAGTTTACAGCGTTGGGTATCTCCGACAATTAGCAAAGAAAAGAATGGGAAGTGGGAAACTGTCGAGAAGTTTCTCGACAAGCCTCGCGCCAATGTCGAAGCAGTGATTCTGCCAAGTAAGGAAATTTTAGTACTTAATGGTGGTGAATATCCAGAATATAAACCTATCTACGAACCCGTGCTGATGACTCCTAATTCCCAGGCTCCAGGAGGCTACAGCATCAAGCAGATGAATCCCGCCAAACTACCCAGACTTTATCACAATGGAGCTATTTTATTACCGGATGCTCGTGTTTTAACGATTGGTGGTAATGGTAATCGAACGGCAAGGGAAAAAGATGGAACACTTCACGTCGATATCGGGCGAGATGATAAAAATAATTTCGTAATAGCAAAACTAACAGATAAATCAAGTCAGGCTAAAGAGTTTAGTCTGGAAGAGTATTATAAATCTCCTCAAAGTTATTTTGCTAATAACGATCGAGAACCCTTCGTACCTGCGGAAATTTGGCAAGCGGAAATTTTTAGTCCTCCCTATCTCTTCAAAGCCGGTACTCGACCTGAAATTTTAGAAGCTCCCAGCAGCATCAAATATAGTCAACTTGACAAGATATCAGTCAAGGATGCTACGCAAAACGGGTCTTTAGTTTTAGTCAAATTAGGTTCGGAAACTCATTCTTTTGATTTCGGACAACGATTGGTTAATTTGCCGATCGAGACAACAGTCATTGCGGATCGGTCTGAAATAGAGTTCAAAACACCGACTAACGCCCATCTTTACCCACCAGGGTACTACATGATGTTCTATCTCAATGATGTGGGCAAGCCTTCTCACGCCAAGATGGTGAAGCTAGAAGCTGCTTAAAAACATCAGAGCTTATGGCAATCAGGGTAGAAACCCGGTTTTTTTCAGGGATTTTTGGTCGCCAACCCCCACTTTTTCATAGAAACCGGGTTTTTTGCCTAAATTCTAAACATCATCAAAATTTGTCGTGCAAATATGGCGGCATTGCGATCGCAACCACAGTCTGCTCTCAACTCTAGAATAAGGGATTCAATATAATGGCACTGACAGACGAAGATTTGCAAAGCCTACCCGGAAATGGCGAAGGCATTGACCCAGACAATCCCGGTAAATACGAAGAATTACTGGAAGATTTACAAGGTAACATTCTCAACTCTCACGGACGAGACTATAGCGTATATTTGTTTTTGCAATTCAAACCAGATCGAACAGATCCAGCCAAAAAATGGATTCAAGATTTTTCGCAAA
Organism: Leptolyngbyaceae cyanobacterium; assembly: GCA_036703985.1. Lineage (GTDB taxonomy): Bacteria > Cyanobacteriota > Cyanobacteriia > Cyanobacteriales > Aerosakkonemataceae > DATNQN01. Next base: position 26,797 of record DATNQN010000014.1, on the reverse strand, counting down.
AATATGTAAAATCTGCTAGACAACAGGCAGATAGTGCGCGTCAGTACAGAGAACATCGCATCAATGGCGGTGTATTTAGCAACTTTTTTTTATCGCGTAAGGGTTACGAGTATCTGCGAATTTCTCCCGCGAAAATGCCGAAAGATGCACCTTTCCGTTTCGGTATGAAAAATCCTACGATCCAGAGTTCGTTAGCAGATCCATCTGTTAACGAATGGGAATTAGGTTATCAATGTGAAATTCATGCCTTAGTAATCATGGCAGATGATGACTTAGTAGGCTTACTGCAAACAGTTAACAAAGTGACGCAACAAATGTGTCAGGTAGCCGAAGTTGTTCATCGAGAAGATGGTTTTATTCTGAAAAATTATCGAGGGCAATTTGTCGAACATTTTGGCTTTGTCGATAATGTCAGTCAGCCTCTATTTTTGAAACGAGAAATTCAATTAGCAAAAGAAACTGGTTGTGATTTCAGCAAATGGGACCCTAGAGCTTCTCTCGATCTGGTATTAGTTAAAGACCCCAACGGTAGGACAGAAGATAGTTACGGTAGTTATTTGGTTTTTCGCAAACTCGAACAAAACGTGAAAGGATTTCGGGAAGATCAGCGCAAGCTAGCTAAAAAGCTAGATATAACTGAGGATCTAGCTGGTGCGTTGGTTGTAGGTCGCTTCTTTGATGGAACGCCACTTACGCTTAAAGATCAACCGATGTATGCAAATCCGATTCGACCCTTGGATACGCTGAACGATTTTGATTACAGCGATGATACGCAGGGAACAAAGTGTCCGTTTCATTCTCACCTTCGGAAAAGTAATCCTAGAGGTGATACGGGACGTATAGAATCTTCGGTTAGTTACGAAGATTCCCTACAATTAGAACGGCGGCATCGCATAGTGCGCCGTGGGCTTAGTTATGGAGAAAATGACCTGACAAAAGAGCCGGAAACTGGTTCGGGTTTGCTGTTTTTGTGCTTTCAAGGTGATATTGAAAATCAATTCAATTTTATGCAATCGGCATGGGCTAATCAAAAAAACTTTTGTCAAATAAATGTTGGGCCCGATCCGCTGATCGGTCAAGTTAGCGGTAAATGTGCTGGGGAACCAGCCGGTACTCAAAAATGGCCGAAAAAGTGGGGGGAAGCGGAAACGGAAGAATATGATTTTTGTTTGTGGATTACCATGAAAGGCGGTGAATACTTTTTTGCCCCTAGTATGAGTTTTCTCAAAAATATAGGACTTACGTAAGAGTAGAAACCCGGTTTCTTTAAGAAACCGGGTTTCTGAAGATTGCGTCGATAAATTATGCGATCGCGCTAGCTAAAATGGGTTCGGTTTTGGTGGTACTTTGTGGCGAGTACAATTGAGTAATGTAATCTGCCACCATGCGATCGGTATTGAATAAAGGCGCGTTAGTTTTAATCGATGCCTTCATCATTTCGATCCAACGATGAGGAATACCGTTGGCATCTTGGTCATAGTAGAGAGGGACGATTTCCTCTTCTAATAAGCGATAAAGAGATTCCGAATCAATTCGATCTTGCAACTCTTGATCGCTGGTGTGGGCATCTTCCCCAATTGCCCAACCGTTGATACCTTTACCATTAGCGTCAGCTTTGTAGCCTTCACACCACCAACCATCGAGAACGCTGCAATTGATACCGCCGTTGAAGCAAACTTTTTCACCGCTGGTACCGGAAGCTTCTAGAGGACGACGGGGGTTATTCAACCACACATCTACGCCTTGCACCAGTTTTTGGGCAGTGTAAATATCGTAATTCTCGATGAACGCAACGCGATCGCGAATTGCCGGATGTTTGCACCACTCCATCAACTGCTGAACGATCCGCTTACCTTGTTCGTCGGCGGGGTGTGCTTTTCCAGCAAAGATAATCTGTACCGGACGTTGGGAGTTACCGAAAATCTTCAACGCACGTTCGGCATCTTTTAACAACAGGTGTCCCCGCTTGTAGAGACTAAAGCGACGGGCAAATCCGATCGTTAAAACGTTGGGATCTAGCAGAGAATCGGCAATATCGATAAAATCGGGTGCTTCTCCCCGCTTTTCTCGCGATATTTTTACGCGAGAACGGGTGTGAGCGATCAGACGCTCTTTAAGAACTTGGTGTCGCCACCACAGTTCCTCATTGGGAATTTCATCTACTTTCGCCCACATTTTGGCATCAGCTACGTGATTCGACCAATCTTCCCCTAAATATTCCGAGTATAGATCTCCTAACAAAGGAGCCGTCCAAGTCCGGGCGTGAACTCCGTTGGTAATATGACTGATGGGTACTTTATCTTCTGTTTTATCGGGATAAAGGATGTTCCACATTTTGCGGGAAACTTCCCCGTGCAGTTTGCTCACTCCATTAGCGGCGCGAGACATCCGCAGCGCCAACACCGTCATACCAAACGGTTCCCAAGGGTCACCCAAACGACGAGCACCTAAAGCGAGGAATTGTTCGCGAGAAAGACCCATTTCCGGCCAATAATTAGCGAAATAGGAATCCATCAAGTCGGGAGAAAAGGCATCGTGTCCGGCGGGAACTGGGGTGTGGGTGGTGAAGATACAACGTTCCTGCACGGATGCTTCTATATCGTAGAAGGATTTGCCAGTGCGTTTGATTTCTTCCCTGGCAATTTCCAGGGTGCAGAATGCGGCGTGTCCTTCATTCATGTGGTAGACGGCAGGATCGATTCCCAATACTCTTAATGCTTTGACGCCGCCAATTCCCAGTACTACTTCTTGGGCGATACGGGTATCTTGGTTACCACCGTAGAGGTGTCCGGTTAACCAGCGATCGATCGGGTCGTTGTCTTCGCGATCGGTATCTAATAAATAAAGATTAACTCGACCTATCCGCGCCAGCCAAACTTGCGCTTTCACAGTCCGTTGCCGAATTTGCAGGGCAATGGTTAGGGGTTGCCCTTTTTCGTTTTTCAACAATTCCAGGGGCATTTCCTCAAAGGGATTGTCTTCGTAGTGTTCTTCCTGCCAACCGTGGCGGTTCAAGCTTTGCTGGAAGTAACCTTGACGATAGAGCAATCCCACACCTACCAAGGGCAAACCTAAGTCAGAAGCAGATTTGAGGTGATCTCCGGCTAAAATTCCCAAACCGCCAGAGTAAATTGGTAAGGATTCGTGGATGCCAAATTCCGCACTGAAGTATGCAACTGGATGTTTAGCAGTAATTTCTGGCGCGACGCGATTAGCCCAGGTATTCTTTTCTCCCATGTAGTGGTCAAACTGTTCGGCTAGTAATTTCACCCGTTTGATGTAAATCGGGTCGTTCGCCAATTGGGTTAGTCGCACGTAGCTGGTAGAGTTGAGTACCGCTACCGGATTGTGTTTGGACTCGTGCCATTTTTGGGGATCGATGTTGCGAAATAGGGAAATCCGGTCATTTGTCCAACTCCACCAGTAGTTATAGGCAATGTCTGCCAATCGCTTCAGAGGAAATGGTAACTTTTCGCGCAGCTTCTCAATTGGACTCATAGAAACATTACTTGCCATAGTTTAGATTCACTTGTTTCTCGTGGGCTTGCCAAAATTTTTCGCCAAGAAGTGGATGTGACCGATTGATCGAAGTACAAGCACCAGGTTCGTTTGCTTTTACAAACGATATTACTTCATACTTCATCCTTCATCCTTTCAACCGATTGCCGCGTCTGAGTATTTTAGATCGCTTGGCAGAAAGTTTCATCTTTGGCAACCCGAAATCTAGCTTTACAGTATTTTTAGCCTTGGTAATGTTTTTTTTAACACTATTTTCATATGCGATCGCTTTTCCATCGATTTTATATTTAGATGTTAAGTTAAGAAGTTTACCCCATAGAGCGAGCGGAACAATTTGAGAGCTTTTTTGGTTTGTCAAATTTAATGAAGCTATGTTGAATTAGTCGATCGCTTTGTAAAATTTTCCCCGATCGGTTGCTCGCAACTACTGAAAAGAAGAGAAAAAGAAACTCCAGATGCCGATAAATTGATGTACGCTGGTGTTAAAGCAACTAGCATCGATTGAAGGTATTTGCGATCGTCCTCATCACAAATAAAGATCGGCTCTTCTTTCCCTAGTGCAGCGCGGCAAAAATAACCCACCAGTTTCATTCTTAATTTCCCCTGCCCCCTGCCGTGACCACTGGTGGAAAACTTCTGCCGTCTTGTACTAGCCCCTAACCCCTAGCCTCTCAAATAAATTTTATGAATCCTGCTTTAACTCAATTTGGTAATACAATGTCTCGCCTTAGCGGTGTGCGGGCGATTATGAAAGATATTAAAGAAACATTGCAAACAGGCGCTGGGCATGAGTTTATTAATTTAAGTCCGGGAAATCCGGTGATTTTGCCAGAAGTAGAACAATTATGGCGTGAATATACCGAAGAATTGCTGAATAGCCGTGATTATGGTAATGTAGTTTGTCGCTACGGTGATTCTCAAGGTTATGAACCGCTGATCGATGCGATCGAAAAAGATTTCAATCGTCGCTACGGACTCAATCTTACTCATCGCAATATTCTGATTACTCCTGGTAGTCAAAGTATCTATTTCTACGCTGCGAATGCTTTTGGCGGATACACCAATAGCGGTCAATTAAAGCACATCGTTTTTCCCCTCAGCCCGGATTACACTGGTTATGGTGGCGTTACTTTAATCCCGGAATCCCTCCTCGCTTACAAACCTCGCTTGGATATCGATGAGAGCGCCCATCGATTTAAATATCGCCCCGACTTCAGCCAACTGCAAATTAACGAGAGTACTGGTTGTATTTTATTCTCTCGTCCCTGTAATCCTACGGGAAACGTGATGACCGATGAGGAAGTCAAGAAAATAGCGGATTTGGCGGCAGCTTACGATATACCAGTATTAATTGATTCTGCGTATGGGCCACCGTTCCCGGCTTTGAATTTTACGGAAATGACTCCGATATTTGACAATAACGTCGTTCACTGCATGAGTTTGTCAAAAGCAGGACTACCGGGAGAAAGAATTGGAGTTGCCATTGGTGGAGAAAAGATTATCAAAGTGCTGGAGTGTTTCCAGACAAATATGTGTATCCATTCTTCCCGGTACGGACAAGCGATCGCCACTCGCGCGATCGCCAGTGGTAAACTAGCAGAAGTTTCCGTCACCGTGATTCGCCCCTACTACCAGAAAAAATTTGATGTAGTAGAAAATACCCTCGACCAAGTGATGCCAAAAGATTTACCTTGGTTCATCCATCACGGGGAAGGAGCAATTTTTGCTTGGTTGTGGTTACGAGATTTACCAATTACTGATTGGCAGTTATATCAAGAATTGAAGAAAGTAGGTGTCATTGTCGTACCCGGTAGTTCTTTCTTCCCCGGTTTGCAAGAAGATTGGCAACATAAAAATGAATGTATTCGCATTAGTTTGACTGCTACCGATGGAGAAATTGAAGAGGGAATTCGCCGTTTGGCTAAGGTGGTGCAGCAAGTATATCAGCGATCGCTTGTTAGCTAAATTGATATTTTATAGGGGTAGCTCCAGTCAAAGCGAAACAGACTAAGGCTGGATACCCTCCCTATTTTATTCAAGGAAAAAAGCCGATCGTGCCAAATCAATTAACTCGTTTGCAAATTAAAAATTTTCGATCTCTTGAGAATGTAGACATTACAACAAACTCTCTAAACATTCTCTTTGGGCCAAATGGATCGGGAAAATCAACATTTCTCGATACAGTCTGGTTTATTCGAGACTGTGCCATAAATGGTGTTGAGGCAGCTTCTTCGGAGAGAAGTCACGGCATAGGCGCTCTTTGGTATGGAGCAGATCCAGGTGCGAATATATCCATCACAATTCATACTGAATCAATTAAATATGAAGTTCTATTTGGCTATTCTTCTGGAAGAATAGAACCTTTTGTTGGCGAAAACTTATACTCTAAAGTTCAAGATATCTGTCTGATCGATCGCAAAATTGGTAGTGATAAAGCTAGTTTTTATAACTTCGGAATGAAGCAACTAGCAATGATGGAACTTAGGGAACCCGAAAAACTTGCCTTAACCAGATATCTGGATTTTGAAACAAGAGTTTCTGAGGCTTATGATTTTGACAAATTACTTCGCTTCGTTCATTTTTACCACTCACGATCCGCAGATTTATTCCGACTCAAAAAAAACGGCTCGGACTCTAGTTATCAAACTTGGTTATGGGAAAGGTGTCAAAATTTGTGGTCAGTCTTGAGAAATTTACAGGGTAGGCGAGGATTGGACGATCGATATGACACGATCCTAGATTTTATGAGAGAAAGCTTTCCATCTTTTAAAGATATTATCATCGATCCAACTGGCCCAACTACAGTTTATGGTAGCTTCTTAGAAAAAGGACGCAGCCAACCGATTCAAGCATCAGGAGTATCTGACGGACATCTTCAGATGCTTATTCATCTTACGGCTTTGTTTGCTGAGGGAGCTAACCGCGATTCACTAATTTTGTTTGATGAGCCTGAAATATCGCTTCATCCTTGGTCATTAGCAGTTTTTGCAAAAGCAGTCAAACTTGCTACTGAAAAATGGAATAAACAGGTATTTATTGCCACTCACTCTCCCGTACTTATTAGTCAATTTGAACCAGAAAATATTTTGGCTGCGGAAGTTGATGAAATTGGGCGAACAGTAATGAAACGGGTTAGCGAAATAGAAGGTATTCAGGATTTACTGGAAGAATATGCCACTGGTTCTCTTTATATGGCTGAGATGATTGCTCCTCAAAGTAAGCATCCATCAAAGGTGCTAAATTAATGAATAGTCAAGATAGTAACAGTCAGCAGCCATGCTATTTTTTCTATTTTGGCTTGATTGTTACGGGAGAAGGGGAACGGGATCATATTCCCAAGTTATTCAAGTCATTTATGAAGTCAGGAATTTGCTATTTTGAAGTTATTCGCAAAGTCGAACAGCTAACACCGAGAACTTCAAGTAAGCGAAAAATAACGATGGTTGGAAGCGGTAAAGCTATCCCTAACAAAGACGTTGAAAGAATAGGATATCCCGCCAGAGATTATCTGAAAAAGCCATGCAGCTACGTAGTTTTGTTGGACGATCTTGAGTACGATCGCATAAGTCAAGCACAACAAATTTTTGAGCGATACAAAGATGCACTCGATCCCATTCTAAAAGACCAAAGACATCGCGCCTCGGTACATTTTTTAGCTAATATGCTAGAAGCTTACTACTTTGCTCATGCTGAGGCTATCAATACAGTGCTGGGAACTTCTTTAACAGATTATGCAGGAGATGTAGAAACTATTCGCCATCCCAAAGGCGATCTCAAACAAAAATATAGTGGTTTCAACGAGCGAAAACATGGTGGTGAAATTCTTGATAATCTAGATATAGAGTATGTTTTATCCCGCCCTGATACCTGTGCATCACTCAGAACCTTATTTGCATGGTGTTCAAAGTGTTTAGGTGAACCCCCAACTGATAAATATCGGCTTCTGGATGGGATATTGAGTGAAATAACAAAATCTCAGTTGGATGATATTCTATGAAAAGTTCAGATTGGCTAGAAATCGGTACTATTGTGGCTGCACAAGGGTTAAAAGGGGAATTGCGAGTTTATCCCGATACGGATTTTCCCGAACGATTTGAAAAACCAGGCGAACGTTGGTTATTGCGATCGGGCGAAAAGGAACCGCAACCAGTACAATTATTAGCAGGTCGCTACATTCCTAATAAGGGAATATATGCGATCAAGTTGGCAGGGATAGACGATCGCGATCGCGCAGAAGAGTTGCGCGGTTGTAAGTTAATGGTACCGGAAAGCGATCGACCGCAATTAGGAGAAGATGAATATCACGTCCGCGACTTAGTAGGTTTAAAAGTAGTTAACCAACTGACTGGCGAAATGGTTGGCGTAGTGGTAGATGTAATTCCGGCTGGTAACGATTTGTTGGTAGTTAGTTGTCCTGCTGCTACGAACGATCAAGCAAAAAAAACCGATGATAATAAACAGGTTTTAATTCCTTTTGTAAATGCGATCGTACCTGTAGTAGACATCGAAAATGGTCGGGTGGAAATTACCCCGCCGCCCGGTTTATTGGATATATAGTTAGGGGGTAGGGACTAGGAAAGAGAGGGAGAAAATGCAAATGACCAATGACCAATGACTAATGACGATTAGCTACTTTTTAAAACTGCTCGATTGCGCCCTTGAGATTTGGCTTCGTACAACCCTAAATCAGCCAGATAAATTAATTGTTTTAAAGAATAGGTAATAGTAGGAACCGTGACAGCTACGCCCAAGCTCAAAGTAATATATTTACTCACTAAAGATGCGCCATGATCGATCTCTAATTCTGTCACGTAGGAACGAATTTTTTCTGCTACTTTCATAGCGCCTTCAGCATTAGTATTGGGCAGTACGATCGCAAATTCTTCTCCCCCATATCGCGCTACAAAATCAGCCGGTCTTTTGACTGATTTCTGGATGGCGTTTGCCACCTTCTTTAAACATTCATCTCCGGCTGGATGACCGTAAGTATCGTTATAATTTTTAAAGTAATCGATATCGCATAAAATCAATGCTAAGGGGGCTTTTTCGCGACAAAGCCGACGCCATTCTCGCTGCATATATTCGTCAAAACTGCGACGATTTGCTACTTGCGTTAAGCCATCCAAGCAAGCTAAACGGTGTAGTTCTTGGTTAGCCATTTCCAGTTGTTCAAACAGGGAAGCTTGTTGAATTGCGATCGCTAATTGATTAGCTAGCTGTTGCATCAAACTAATTTCAAAAGGTTGCCAATCGCGGGGGCCACTACATTGATGGGCGATTAATAGTCCCCAGAGTTCTTCGCCGTGAATTAAAGGTACTACTAATTTTGCTTTAACTTCCAATTCTCGCAAAAAATCAGCTAAGCAAGGTGCGATCGTACTATTTTGTACGTCGGAAATCGCCCTTACTCGCCCTTGACAGTATAACTGATGGTAGTCGCGAGGAAATACTTCTTCGGGGAAAGTGATGCCCAGAATTGCTTCCCGTCCGGGTACGACTGCTTCTGTAACTACGCTACCAGTTCCTTCTGGCCAGACGCGATATATTAAAATGCGATCGCAACCAAACAATTGTTGTACTTCGGAAACGGCAATATTGAGAATTTCTTCTAAATTTAGGGTACGCCGAATTCTTTGGGTAATTGCTGCTACTACTCTTTCTTTTTCAGTTTGATGGCGAATCGCTTCCTCTGCTAACTTGCGTTCGGTAATATCTTGAGCGATCCCAGCTAAGCGGTAAATTTGTCCGGATCGATCGCGAATCGGAAAAGCGCGATCGCAAATCCAGCTAATCGATCCATCAGACCGCCGAATCCGATACTCTTGTTGATAGTGTTTATCCTCATTTTCAATCAGTAATTTGTTGATGTATGCGATCGCATTTTCTCGATCTTCCGCATAAATATTCTCTAGCCACAACCAGGGATTTTCATATAATTTTTCACAGTTAATACCCCAGATTTTTTCACAAGCTGGACTAATATAAAAAAATTGATTCAACTCAGCATTAGCTAGCCAAAAAACTTCATTAATGTTCTCTGCCATTTGGCGGAACCTTTCTTCATTTTCTCCTAACGCTTCTTGTGCTTGCTTTTGTTTGGTAATGTCGAAACACGAGCCAATATAACCCTCAAAAACTCCTGTCTTATTAAACCAAGGAGTTCCTTTATCTAAAATCCAGCGATATTCTCCATCATATCTTTTCAATCGATATACTATTTCAAAACACTGACGGTTTGCGATCGCTGAAAAATAAGTATCTTTGTAGAACTGGACATCCTCTGAATGGATGTTTTTCATCCACCCGTGACCGAGTTCTTCCTCCAAACTGCGTCCGGTAAAATCTAACCAACCCTGGTTTAAAAAATTACATAATCCATTACTATCAGTCGTCCATAACAAAAAAGGCGCACTATTAATAAGGTTGCGAAGACGTTCTTCACGTTCGTTCCATTCCTGTTCTATTTGTTTGCGATCGCTCAGCGCAGCTTGCTGTTCGGTAATATCTTCAGCCATACCAACAATCAGATCGGGTAAACCTTCAGCTGTTCTACTAAACACTCTTTCTCGATTCCCCAACCAACGCCACTCCCCATTCGCGTGTCTAACCCGATATGCAGTTTGAATAATTTCACCGTCCACCGCTTGAGCCAGCCGTCGATAGTTCTCCCCCAATTTAGGAACATCTTCTTGATGAATAATATTTTGGATAAAATTTTGTTTAAAAATTTTTATATCTTCAGTTGGATACCCAAGAATATTTTCGATCTCTTCATTTAAATAAATATATTTTTGCTTGGCTAAATCGAAGAAATATAAAATAACTGGAAGACTCCGAACAATTTTTTTGATTAAACCTTTTTTTAATTGTAATTCGGGGTTGCTATTAAAAACCGTACAGCAAAACTTTTGTCCGAGCCGACGCATCCGAAAACTAGCAATACCTTTCTTTCTTTGCTTCTGTAGCTCGATATTTTGATTGTTTATTTGCCTTTCGGGTAACTCTAATTTTACCGCTCGATCTTCTCTCTGTTCTAGGTGGTAATGGCGGTATTCCTGGATGAGCTTTTGAGTTTGTTTATGCTCGGTAATATCGCGCAACATCACTACGATTGCTTGAGGATTACCTTCCAAACTAAACAGGGGTATTTTTTTGATTTCAAAAATTTTATTAGACCCATCAGCTAAAAGGATTTCTTGTTCGTTACAAATCGGCTTTTTTTCTTGCCAAACTGCTAAATCAGAAACTTCTGAATTCAAAAAAGTTTCGCAGTTTAAATCGCCATACTCAGCTAATTCAACATCCGTCTTACCTCGATAGTCAATTCCCTGTAAACCGAATAAATTTTGGGCTGAATCGTTAGCAATTACCCAGCGACCATCTTTGTCCTTAACGATCCAACTATCAACAACTGCATTGAGCAGCGTATTGAGCCAGTAACCTTCTTTTTCAATGATTTCTTGGGAACTTTGATACATACGCTTTTCAGAATTGTTATTGTGTAACTTAAAATTAGTATTTGCTTGCATAGCTCTAAATAAACTCTATCTAAAGGAATATGCTACTAAGATGCCGATGTGATTGATATAGTTTTTTTACTTTAATTACATCTTAACTTCTGTCAAGCGCATCTAACAATAATTAATATTTCTTATTTCTTTAGCTAAGCATTTAAAGAGTAAATATAAACTGTCAAATCAGAAATATAAAGATTTTACTATACTTAATATAGTGAAGCTACTATCTATAAATAATTTAGCTTTAATTTTTTAAATCAAAGGCAATATAATCTCGAATTCCGTTCCTTTCCCTAGTTCGGAACGCATCAACAACTTACCTCCATGCTTGGCAGTTACGATCCGGAAACTACAAGCCAAACTAGTCTCTTTTTCTGACCTTTTGGCAATTGAAAAAGATTCTAAAATTTGTTTTTGCGCTTTCGGAGATAAACCAGGGCCATTATCTGTAATTTTAATCGAAACCCACCTTTGTTCCAGTTGCTCTGGTTTAGGAGCAGGCTCTAAAGAACATACTTTGGTAGTAATTTCAATACAGGGTTTTTCATTAGTATTACCTACCATATTAGTAGAAAAATTACTGGCAAATTCTTGATGAGCCGATTCGTTTAATAGGGCATCGACGGCATTAGTAAGGATATTGATAAATACTTGATTTAACTGGCCTGCGAAACAGGTAACTGGAGGTAGATTTCCGTAATTTTTAATTACTTCTATCTCGCTACTTAGACGACTCTTAAGTAAAAGTATGATGCTATCTAGTAACCCGTGTAAATCGGCGGGTTTAGGATACACTTCATCAATATGACAAAAGTTTTGCAAGCTAACTGCCAATTTTTTTAAGCGTTCCGCACCCGCTTTAATGCTATTAATAGCTCTGGGCAAATCTTCTTCTAAAAAATCAAACTCGACTTCTTCTTTTAGTTGTTGAATTTCTCTCGGTATTTCAGCAAAACGTTCCTCGTAAGCAGAGATAACCTGCATCAAGCTATCGCTGTACATCGAGATATAAGTTAAATTTCCCCAAATAAAACCTACGGGATCTAAAATTTCATGGGCTACTCCATCTACTAAACGCCCCAAACTAGCCATTCTTTCACTTTGAATCATTTGAGCTTGGGTGCGTTCGTATCGTACTTGCGTTTCGATACCGCGAATTTGCCAATGGGCAATATTTAATTCATTGACATCTAAAAGCTGATAAGTGTCAGCTTCTGTTTTGACTACTATTGGTTCTCCCAACAATTCCGGTGGTCGTCGCAAAGCTTGCTGCGCTGCCACCAAAATTGGCGTTCGATCTGCGAGCACCAACACCTCCGTGCGTGCGTAATTGTAGAGAATATGTAGGGGTTTGTGCAAAAATAGTTCCAGCCTGTGAGGACGAAGGAGATGTTCCAGCAGCCGATATCGAGAAATCATGCCGCAGAATTTGCCCTGTTCGATTAAAATAGCCCCGGGTAGGCGGGGATACTTGTCAAAAATGCGAGCTACTTCTATCCCAAGGCAGGTAGTGGGAACTTGAAAACTGTAGAGAGGTAGTTCCCCTAAGGTGGAATCTATAGATAGATACTGATTGCTCCCCTCGGACAAATGTGGGGGAGAGATAAATTTGTTTGACACAAGGCTATTAAAAGTTAACTCTACTGTACCGAAGCTGCGGTTAGCTTCTCCAATAGCCTACCATTTTCACTAGTTGGATCTTCAGATCGCACGACGCGGACACGAAATTACTCAAAAATAAGTTATGTTTATTTATTCATTTTAGAGGCAGCAGTATTTCAAATTCAGTTCCGCCAACAATGGGGTAATTTTCTGCGCGATCGGCAAAATAAAGCGGTGTATGAGCTTCTGTTACTAGGGATAATGGTTGCGCTTGGCAACTACCATTGTGTCTGCTAGCAGTTTCTCGATCGCAAAACCTTGGCGATCGCAAATTTAACTTTCCGTGGTGTTTTTCCCGGATAATTTGATGACTGATCGCCAATCCCAATCCCGTCCCCTTACCCACAGGCTTAGTAGTAAAGAAACTATCAAAAATTCGTCCTTGAATTTCTGGGGGAATCCCCGGGCCATTATCAACGATCCGAACCGCTGCCCAACGAACGTTATCAATTTCCTCTACCGCCGTGCTAATCTCGATTTTCGGTTTCCATGTAGAATCACCTTCCGAAGTATGATTAGCATTTTTAATCGTTTCTACCTGCTCCATCAGAGCATCGATCGCATTACTGATAATATTCATGAAAACTTGACTTAATTGCCCGGAATAGCAAGCGACTAGCGGTAATTCCCCATAATTTTTCTCTAATTCTATGCTGTACTTAATCCGATTATGTAAAATCAGCAAAGTACTATCAATACATTCATGTAGATCGATTTCTTTTTTACTTCCTTCATCCATATGAGAAAAATTACGCAGTCCGCCAACTATCTTGACTAACCGCTCCGAGCCTACCTTCATGCTGTTGATAATTTGAAACAGATCTTCCCGTAAAAATTCAAATTCTATCGCCGATTTTATTTCTTTTACTCGATTCGGATCGTCAACTACTTCTGTTTCATATGCTGATAGTAATTCCATTAAATCCTGACTGTAATTAGTTAGGTATTCCAAATTGGCAGAAATAAAATTAACCGGATTTAAAATTTCGTGAGCTACTCCTGCCACCATTCGCCCCAAACTCGCCATTTTTTCGGTTTGAATCATCTGTGCTTGAGTCTGCTGATTGAGGAGTTTGGTGGTTAGTTCGTGAATATGAGATTGAGCAACTAGTAATTGATGTACGTCTAATAATTTATATACTTTTGGTTCCATTTCCACTACGATCGGTTCGTATAGTAACTCCGCAGGTCGTTGCAAAGAACGACGGGCTGCCATCACAATTAAAGTATTACTAGGAAAAATTAAAGTTTCTGTATTAGCTAGAAGATATAGAGTTTTAATCGGGCGCTTTAAAAATAGTTCTAATCCATAAGGGCGGCTCATATATTCTAAAAATCGTCGTCGGGAAATCATCCCGGCAAACTGCCCGTCTTCTGTCAAAATAACTCCTGGCAGTAATGGATTGTCTCTCAATCCTTGCGCTACTTCTTTCCCTAAGCTACCATTCTCTACACTAAAATCATAGAGAGGCAGTTCTTCTAAACTTGACTCTAAATTTAGATTAACAGTTTCGGACAACTGTATAGCTGATAACTCCGGAAGGGATGGTTTTACTGCAAACATAATAGTATCTCTGAATCCGTGATGAAAAGCTCAGATTGCAAAATTCATATTCTACTCTAACACCTGCCTTTTTCATTTTAATTTTTCCCCAATTAAAATTAATAACAAAATTTTTATTTAACCGTTTCAAAATCTGTTTTTAACTAATACTTAACCTTTAGATTCTTAACGGAAGTAGCGTTATCTCATGTCCGTTAGCACGGTTACCGTACAGTTTTAAGCGTGTTAGGAGCGAGTCGATCGACAAACTTTGCCACTTGTAAATATCTCAGCCAACCCCGATCGTATTGTACGAACAAACATGATATTATTTGAAATTTATAATACTTAAAATTAATTAATAAAGTTTAAGCAAAAGAGTTTGGGAATACCCTTGGTTAAGGAAGAAAGTGTTAAATACAAACTACGCGATCGCGTCCGTCTATTTTCGCTCGGTACAAAGCTTGGTCGGCGGCGATAATCAAACTTCCAGGCATAGATTCTAGTTCCGGTATCGCGGTAGCCACTCCTACACTCAGAGTCACGTAGGGTAACACGCAAGACTTGGCATGAGAAATCTGTAAATCTTTTACATTTTTGCGGATTTGTTCTGCTACGTAAGCAGCACCAGCCGCAGGCGTATTGGGTAAAATTACCGCGAACTCTTCACCTCCATAACGAGCCACTAAATCAGCAGGTCGATTCACAGAAGTACTAATTGCTTGAGCGACTTCCTGCAAACAATAATCTCCTCGTAAATGACCGTAATTATCATTATAATTTTTGAAACAATCAATATCGCATAAAATCAGAGAAAGGGGTAATTTCTCTCTTGCCAGTTCGTGCCATTTATCTTGTAAGTAATGATCGAAGCGCCGACGGTTAGCAACTTTCGTTAAACCATCAACTATGGCAAGGCGCTGTAATTCCTGATTAACTTTTTCTAATTGTTGATAAAGTTGATTGATGAGTTGAGAAGCAAATTCATGAATATTGGATTGGGAAACTAGTAATTGATGTACATCTAATAATCGATAAACATTTGGTTCCAATTGTACCACGATCGGCTCGTTAAGTAATTCTGGTTTTCTTTGTAAAGAACGTCTGGCTGCCATCACGATTAAAGTATCGCTGGGAAAAACTAAAGGTTCGTTATGAGTTAATAAATATAGTGTTTTAATCGGGCGTTTTAAAAATAATTCCAACCCGTAAGGGCGGCTCATATACTCTAAAAATAACCGCCGAGAAATCATCCCTAAAAACTGATTATTTTCTATTAAAATAACTCCTGGCAACAAAGGATTACTCTCAAACGCCTGAAATACTTCTTTTCCCGTATAGCTACTTTCCAGGGTAAAATCGTACAGGGAAAGTTCTTTCAGAGTCGAGTGCAAGCTTAACTCTGATGATGCAGAAATTGGTAGGAAGGAAGAATCTAAATAGGGTTGTTTGAGAACAAACATTATTAATGCCTTAATCAGTTCTGAGAAGGTTTATTTTGAGATGGTAAATACCCTGATAGTATTTCATCTGAGTGGTGACTATTTAGAATTATAACTTAGACTGCTAGCCAGTCTTTTAGTTGTTTATAGCGGAGTTATTCTGACATAATATGCTAACAAATTTATTTGATTTTGTATCTAATCATATACATAAAATAATACTTGTTTAAAAAGTTAAACAAGTCATAACCTTAAATTAATTAAACGATCGTCTTATTTAAATATTTCTTCAAAATAATGGCTAGCACAGAGCGATTCTCTTTATATTAGTTAAGCTTATGTTTTTTTGAGCTAGCTAGGATGAGTTTTTGAGGAAATTACTTACGTATTATCCACATAAAAATGCTAAATATAAAAATGTCAATCGTAAATTTTCTAGTTGTATTGACCGTTTTAAAATATTATGTACCCGCTCCAGATAGTAAATTATTGGCTAAGCTAATAATGCAAAAAAAAAGTCATCCAATGTGAAAGGTAGGCAAGAATAAAACTCCAATTTAACGATATTGGGAAAATTGAGTTGTAGCTGTTGAGAGGTAGATTCTTCCTCTCGATCTTCTAAATTAGATGATTTGCCGATCGTGCTAGTTTGGCCGAGGAAGTTGCCTTCTTTATCGTAAGCTGCTAACACCACAATTCTACTACTACAAACTAAAGCGCCAGCCCAACCGATTGGTTTGTAAAAATAAGCACTTAAACTCATTAAATTTCCCATCGGCATTAGCACGAAAGATCCGGATTTATTTGGAAAGGCTGGGTTAGAAGGTTGCAGGGCGATCGCTCCACTAAAGCCCACACCCAGATGTCTATATCGATCGCTCACCTGTTCAAATTGCTTCAAATCGTTAAAATCAAGTCTAACTAACTTGGGGGTAGCAAATTCCATCGAAGCTAGTTGCAACATAAAAAGCTTAGTTTAAACATTCTAAAATGACTATCAAAAACAGGTATATGATTCCCTGTAATCTAAGTCAAATTTTTTGGTTATTTTTATTACTCTTTTCCAAGGTACTGGCTATTTTCAGGGGTTACTTCGCCCCTGTGGGTGAAAAAGGAAAAAGGAAAAAGGGCGTATAATACTTTTCCTCTCCCTTTTCCCTTTCCTCCCCAAGACGCCCGAATTAGTTAAAATGACTTGACAAACGCTTACAGACAACACTCCTCACCACAAATCGATCGAATGAATCAATTAAACAATGGTTTTACCCTATTCCTGAGTTTGCTAGTAGAAGCGATGCCCTTTCTACTGCTTGGGGTAATCTTTTCAGGCGTGCTGCTATTATTTATCGACGAAGGCAAACTGAGTAAATCAATGCCTCAAAACCCTTTGCTGGGGGCTTTAGCAGGCAGCTTAGTAGGGTTTTTGTTTCCGGTGTGCGAATGTGGCAACGTACCAGTAGCGAGGCGGCTGTTAATTCAGGGAGTACCCACACCAGTAGCAATCGGTTTTTTACTAGCAGCCCCTACTATTAATCCGATCGTAATTTGGGCAACTTGGACGGCATTTCGAGACCAACCGGAAATTGTCGTACTGCGAGTACTATTTTCCCTGACGATCGCCACCATTGTAGGATGGGTATTTAGCGTACAGACCGACTTGCGACCGATTTTGCAACAACAAGTAGCTAACCTCATCCCAGCACCCAAACAGCGAGTAGCATGGGCTAATACATCTTTACCAGAAGAACCAATACCAGCTTTATTGCAATCGGGTACTTTTTTATTAACGCAGCCCGGTCAAGTAATGCGGATGGATGCAGCCACATTTGCCGGAAATTCTGGTTTTTTATCAACTAATAAACCAACCAAATACCGCCTGCGTTTGTTTTTAGATAATACAGTGCAAGAACTCAGGGAATTAGGGGCAGTATTAGTGGTGGGAAGCGCTATAGCTGCCACTATTCAAGTACTGATTCCCCGCGAAGTGATTCTCGGTTTAGGTCAAAGTCCCGTCACTTCCATTTTGGCCATGATGGTACTGGCAGCAGTAGTATCGATTTGTTCCACCGTCGATTCCTTTTTTGCTCTTTCGTTTGCTTCTGTATTTACCCCTGCTTCCGTGTTGGCCTTTCTAGTATTTGGCCCGATGATCGACCTGAAAGCAATTGGTTTAATGTTATCGATATTCAAGAGCAGAGCGGTGATTTATTTCTTGGGTTTAGCAGCATTGCTTACTTTTTTGTTTACCCTACTTTATCAAATAGCATACTAACTAACTTTACTGTTTGGTGAATATCTCGTAGTTAACGTAAACTCACTCCTCACTCCTCACTCCTCATCGATGAACTCAACTACTAAGCTCAAATATAAATTTCAAAATACCTTATTGCCTTGGTTAGATGTCATCACCATCATCGCTTGGGGTATTTTGCTTTTGAAATACTGGGTTACTGGTAAACTATACTTGTTGATCCACCCCGATTACTTTTGGTTAGTAATTGTGGCAGGATTCGTACTATTATCGATCGGCTCTTTAAAAGCACTTTCCCTGGTTTATACCCAGCAA
Organism: Leptolyngbyaceae cyanobacterium; assembly: GCA_036703985.1. GTDB lineage: Bacteria > Cyanobacteriota > Cyanobacteriia > Cyanobacteriales > Aerosakkonemataceae > DATNQN01. Next base: position 8,548 of record DATNQN010000014.1, on the reverse strand, counting down.
ACCCTCGATCGCATACCTAAGAATGTAGGAAAAGGATTAATTGCTTATTTGCTGTGGTTAGTCATTACCGTAGGTGGGTTACTGCTGCAAATTGCCGGGTTCAAAAAGGGATTTTCCTTGATGTCTAGGCTGTTAAATTTTCAAGATGAATTGATATCGGAAAAAACTTATCCTTCCTATTCTCAAAACCAGCATATCACCGTTTTTCCCCTGGGATGGAGTAGCACTTTGCTGCTGATAACTGCCATTCTGGGATTCCTGATTACCCCTCGCGTGTTTAATAGTCAAACTGCGCTGGAAAGAGGGGTTACCGATACTTTGTTAATGACGCGATCGCAACCTCAAGAATTCCGCAGCGCCAAAAAACCGGAAGAGCGATCGCTAATTGACTGGGTACGCACCCTCAATACCTATCCCGAACCAGATGCCTACGCCGGACAAAAAGTAAAAGTCAAAGGATTCGTCGTACATCCCAAAGAATTACCAGACAATTATCTGTTACTATCTCGCTTCGTACTTACCTGCTGCGCCGCCGACGCTTATCCTATTGGTTTACCAGTTAAACTCAATACCTCCCGCAGTGCTTATCAACCAGATAAATGGTTAGAAATCGAAGGCATGATGATCGCGGAAACTTTTGGCGATAAACGACAATTAACCATTCAAGCTAACTCTCTCACCCCCATTCCCGAACCCAAAAATCCCTACGATTATTAGTTTGTTATCGGTCATTGGTCATTGGTCATTTGTAATTTGCGATCGGTCACTGACTATTGACTAATGGCTCTTAATGAACTAATTTTAGATTTTCTTGATTCAAGGGAAATCTAAATAAATATATGCTCTCAAATTATCAAACCTATATCCTGTTGGGTAGCATAAATCAAAAATCGAAAATCTAAAATCGATTAACCAATGACTAATCTCAAGTTGAAACTTCCTAATCGCAAATGGCAGAAATGGTCAGAGCCGCTCGACCGAGTAGCAATTACCATCATGTTGGTGCTGAGCGGAATAATTGCCCTGTTATTATGGCAGGGAGATCATTCATCTCCCCGCGTGCGAGATTTTAGCTGGCAAGATAAACAAATCGGTGCTGTTGATAACCGCTTCATTCTGACTTTTAGCCGCCCGATGGATCGGGAGAGCGTAGAAAAAAACCTGCAAATTATTCCTCCCTTACCGGGAAAAATTAGCTGGGCTGGTCGGAGAATGGCTTATACTTTAATCGGGCCTGCTCCTTACGGAACAGAATATGAGTTAAAGTTGCAAGGAGCAACCGATCGCTTCAATCAGCCAGAAAACTTTTCATCCTCAAAAGATGGTCTAATTCAACCTTTTAGTGGCAAATTCCGCACTCGCGATCGCGCATTTGCTTACATCGGAACCGAAGCAGATCAGATCGGGCGGTTGATGATGATTAATCTCAATCAAAAAGAACCAAAACCGATCGCTCTCACCCCGCCCGATTTGGTAGTCAACGAATTTATCCCTTATGGCGATGCGCGTCGAATTTTATTTACCGCCAACGAACGGGCTTCCCAGCGTCAAGGTACTCTTGACCAAAAACTATACACGGTGACCACGGGAATTAATCCTTTATCTCCGGGCGTCGAAGCAAGCAAACCAGAACCAACGGGAAAAATTAGGCTGGTGTTGGATAGTAAAGACTATCAAAATCTGCAATTCGATTTGTCAGCCAACGGTCAAACCATTGCCGTCCAACGGGTAAGTCGGCGCAATCCAGGGGAATTCGGGATTTGGATCGTTAAAAGAGAAAATGACGATCGCTTTAACGCTCATCCTCTCAAAGGACAACCGGGAGGCGATTTTTTGATTACTCCTGACAGTAAAACGCTGGCAATTACTCAAGGAGAAGGATTAGCGATCGTACCTTTAGAAATTTCCCAAGATCAACCCCTCGACTTTCTGCCCAAATTCGGTACGGTAAGTAGTTTCAGCAAAGATGGTACAGCCGCCGCAATGGTCAAGTTTAACACCGACTATACGCGATCGCTCTACCTAGTAACCAACCAAGGCACGGAAAAAGAACTTTTAAGAATCACCGGCTCAATTATCGACGCTCAATTCGACCCGATGGGGCAAACCATTTATTGCCTCCTCACCAAATTACTCCCCGGCGAACAATACCAAGAACAACCGTATATCGCCGCCGTTAACCTAAAAACTAGCGAAGTCAAACCACTCTTAGTCCTACCAAATCACCGAAACGTCAGAATGAGCCTTTCACCAGATGGGATAGCGCTACTATTCGATCAACCAGTGACTACACCAGTACCAGCAGGCGGTCAGTCCGATTCCCCCCGCACCGAAAGCCAAGAAGCAGTTTCTTCCAGTACCCTTTGGTTACTACCCCTAGTTACCTCAACATCAGAAGAAATGCCCACCGAAATGCAACCAGAGCAATTACCTATCCCCGGCTTTCATCCTCGTTGGCTACCCTAGAGGGTGAGAGTAGGTGAGGGGTGATAATTAGCTCCTCAGTTATTCGATCGTACTAGTAAACTAGGGATGACAGATCGGATTTAAAAAGCTCAAAAGAAAGGATTTATATTTTCTTTTTAATTTTTTCTTTCGATCGTCAACTGAAAGCGAGAAATTTTTGCTTTTCAGTGGCGGTTTTGCTTGTCTACTGCCAAAAATTTTTTTAGCAGGTGTTAGGAAAACTTATCTATTGTTACGGCGTAAGGCTGATGAAATTAATAAGATATTTTATATGCTCGAAAGATTATGGTATCGTTTCGCCCCTAAAAATTTTCAGGATGAAATGAGGAGGGGCAGCACTGAAGTAGAGAAGAGGATAAAACATTTTATAATAGCATCTCACCGCTCTCTTTTTTTTACTGACTGCCTCAGTCATCAGTTTCGTTAGTTCGATCGCACTGCTAAAGCTGCCACTTCTGCTATGCTAGGTGTCGTAATGCAAGTACAGGATTTTCTAGCTCGCTACAAACAAGGAGAGCGGGATTTTGCCCACATCGACCTGAGTGGAGCAATTCTCACCGGCGTTAATTTGCAGGATCTCGACCTGACGGGAGCTAACTTAACAGGTGTTAACCTTAGTTGGTCATTTTTGAGTCGTGCCAAACTATCGGGAGCCTGCCTTCGTCAAGCAGATCTCCGCCACGCTACCCTCACTAGTGCAAATCTCAATCAAGCAATTCTCAGCGGTGCAAATCTTACCAAAGCCGATTTGCGACTCGCTCACTTACAAGAAACTGACTTAAATTGGGCAGTTTTGGAAGAAGCCGATCTCAGTGGTGCAGATCTGCAAGGAGCCAAACTGGATCAAACTAATCTGGAACGAAGCAAATTACATGATACCCAGTTGATGAGAGCAGAATTGATGGAGGCGAATCTCCGTCGAGCATCCTTGATCAACGCTAATCTCACTAATGCTAATTTGCGAGAAGCTACTTTAGAAGCTGCCAATCTGCGAGACGCAATTTTAATTAGAAGTAATCTGACAGAAGCCAATTTAACTGGTGTTTGTTTGCGATCGGCTAATTTGAATCAAGCAGATTTGCATCGGGTAGTCCTGACTGGTGCAGATCTCAGCGAAGCTAGCCTCAACAGCGCTGACTTAAGTCGAGCTAATTTAGCAGGCGCTTATTTATTAAAAACTAGTTTGCGAAAAGCTTATTTGTTGCGTGCTAACTTGCAAGATGTGTTATTACTCAGAGCCGATTTAACCGAAGCCAATTTGCGAGGAGCAGATTTAAGAAGAGCAGACCTTTCCGGTGCTTATTTGAGCGATTCTAATTTGAGCGAAAGCGATTTAAGCGAAGCTTATTTACTAGAAACTCATTTGATTCGCACCAATTTAGAACGGGCGCAAATGACAGGTATTTGTATTGATAATTGGCATTTAGAAGATGTAGACCTCGATAAAATAGAGTGCCGTTACGTATTTACTCAATTTAATTATTCTACTAAAAGCCCAACTCAACGCTATCCAGTTGGTAGAGATTTGGAAGCAGGAGAATTAGCCCAACAGTATCGAGAAGATAGCTCTAATATTGAAATTGATTTGAAAGAAGCACCTAATTGGGAAGCTATAGTTTTTACTTTGGCTCAAATTGAACAAGAATCTGCCGAACTTAACTTAACAATTAAATCTTTTGATTCAACGGCAGGTCAATATCAGCTAAGATTAGCATCAAATCGATTAGTCAATGCCAAAATCGTGCGCGGGCGCATTTTGCAAATCTACCCGGAAATGGTGAGAAAGCTCGATCTTAGACGGGACAAAATTCTTAGATTGTTAAATATATTAGAAGCCGAAGTGGATGCAGAAGCACCAGAACAACCACCGATCGCTCGCCAAGTAAAAGCAAAACTTTTATCCGATAAACAAAACCAAATATATCAAGAGGTAGTTCGCCAAATCGAAGCAATTTTGATGTCTCAAGAACCAGAAAATTTCGTCGATAGCGTGCAGAGATTAATTGATTATCTCAAACGTCATGGGATTTCCACAGAGGAAATTCAAAAGAAAATTATCGGGCAAGCAATTCTGAGGCGAGCGCAAAGAGACCAATCCTTTCAACAGCACCTTTTACGCTGGGAAAAAACGGCAACAGATACGGCGAGGCTATCTACAGTTGGTTCCGCCGTGCGATTAGCGATCGCGCTTCTGTGGCAGCAAACTCAAAGACCTTGACATGGACGGCAAAAATTAAGTAAAAACAGCATTTAAATCGCTATAGTCTATTGATGAAGCTTTGACAATTACAAAATTTCCCAGAAGTAGAAAAATTAATATGACATCTGGGCAAACTAGTAAGAGTAATGTAGTTGAAGTAGATGGTGTCTTATTTCAAACAAAAATACAGTCTGTTATACGTATTCCAGTATGGCAAGGAACATCAAATATAAATAGATAGATGCTGATTTTTGGCGTTAGTTTCTGGGGAATGGATCGCAAACGCTAAACTCGTATGGTTGAGTTCAGCAGCAGCTAAAATTTCAGTGATTTAAGACTTTTATACTTAGTGGGTTCCCAAATTGACTTATTCCTGATTAAATATGCAACGAATAGTAACATTCTCACGTTGGGCAAAAATACAAGGAAAATCTACCGTGCCAAAACATATCCCATTGTTAATTAGTCTCCTGCTGTTGGGAGGGTTGGCGGTAGCCGCCCCACAATTTGCCCAAGCGCAGGATTTCCAAATCGAGGATAACAATAACAGTAATACGGATGAGCGGCAGCCTGCCAACGATCGACTAAAGGAACTTCTAGAAGAAGGACGAGAGTTGGTAGATGCTGGTAATTTTTCGAGAGCGATCGGCATTTATCAACAAGCGGCTAACTTAGATGGCAAAAATGCCCGTGTTTTTTCTGCGATCGGATATTTACAAGCACGTCAGGGAAATTACCAGAAAGCAGCGGAAGCTTATCGTCAAGCTATTGAACTGGACTCGAAAAATGATGATTTTCACTATGCGCTGGGCTATACTCTGGCTAATTTAAACGATAATGCGGGAGCAGCCGCTGAATATCGCCGCGCTATCCAACTTAATCGCAATAACGCTAATGCTTATATGGGATTGGGTGTCGTACTACTTCGCCAAAGAGATCCCCAAGGTGCTTTGTCAGCTTATGAGGAAGCGATTAAACTCGATCCGAAAAGCGTAGAAATTCGCAAGTCGATCGCAACTATCCTTCTAGAGCAGAAGCGATATCAAGATGCGATCAACGTACTCGAAAGAGCGATCGCTCTCGATCCTAAAGATAGTAGTTTGCAAATAAGTGTAGCATCTGCTTACTTAGGTCAAGGGAACCAACGGGAAGCGATCGCTGCTTTGGAACGTGCAGCGAAATTAGAACCGCGTAATGCTCAAATTCAGTTAGAAATTGGCAACCTTTGGCAATCTCAGAATAATTTATCCGCAGCTTTGGCAGCTTATCAGCAGGCCGTGTCATTGGATAATAAATTAGTAGAAGCGCACAATGGAATCGGTCAAATTTTCTTACAGCAGCGAGATTTTTCCCAAGCAGTTAGTGTCTATCGGCGCTTAGCGGAAATCGCACCCGACCAAGGTTACGTCCACTATAATCTGGGAGTGGCATTGAGCAATAGAGGAGAAGTGGAAGCTGCGATCGCAGCTTTTAAGCAAGCTCGCAAAGTTTTCCAGCGCCAAAATGTCAAGGAAGGTATGGAAAGAGCCGACGCTGCGCTCAGACAACTACAACGGTAATTTACCTAATTTTAAAGACCGAGGCTCAAAAAAATAGGGAAAATAGGGGAGATAGGAAGGTAAGATGACTTAATCTCCCTTTTTTACGTAATTTTCCCTCTCCCGCGATCGGGTGAGGCCATACTATTTCATCGCTGATTAAGATAAACATTAGATATAACTAAGTAAGTTTACTGTAAGCTAATCCAGGGCAATTCCACAGATTTAGCGGTTTTCACTGACTAAATGCCGATTATTTGGTTAGTGAAGAGACTAGCTATTTTGTCAAAAATACTGATATTTTTGCGATCGCGCTGCCAAATTGGTTAGACAGTTTGCGATCGGGCAATCCTCATCATAATCAGATATGAATATGCAGTTACAAGAACTCAAAACCTTTTCTTTACCTTGGCAATGGAAAAGTGGCGTCCAAGGAAAAAACGATCGAGAATGGCTGCAATCAATTATGGATAATGCAGCACCTTTTTCTGATTGGTGGACAAAAGCAAAAATCGTGCAATTAGCCCATGAACTCCCCTCAGAAGAAGCGATTGTCGAACGTTTAAAATCACAATCCAAATTGACAAATTATGAATTTTTTACAGAGGCAGTCGATCGCAAATTTGTAATTGACACTCTCAATAAATGGAAAAGCCAGAATTTTACCCAAGCTATTGGCCGAAATTTTGAGATTTATGCAGATACGAAATATGATAACGTTTTTTTAGTGACCAGTACGGCTAATGTATCTTTAGGAATCAATCGTTATTTGCCTACAAAATTGCGAATTTCTCGGTTTCGGCCACTCTTTAATATAGATGAATTGGCGCAACTGATCCGGAATGGCAATTTTGAATATTTAACTTTAAGAACTCATGGTTACGCCAATGAAGCCAAAGGTTTTTATCAAGGATTTATTGACGAAGCAGAATCTTTAAATCAGCAAAATAAACAAACAGAAAATAAGCATTTATATATCGGTTATCAATGGCCGAGCGAAGCTCCTTTTGTCAGCCCTTCTCTTTATCTAGATTTTCGGAAGAATTGGGATAAAGTAGGAAAATTTTTACTAGTTTTGACTGCTGCATCAGCTATTGCAGGTACTATTTTTACTTTGGCATTGCAATGGTTGGGATTTCCACTCTTCAATGGTTTAGGAAAGTTAGCCAATTTAATTTGGCATAACTTTTCTATTGGAGTTAATTCAACGGTTCAATTTTCCTCAATTATCATATTTACTTTTATATTTTGGCTGCTAGCTTTTTTGCTGTTGAGATTGTTGGTTTATCAACGCGATCGCTATCGCGCAATTCACTACGGCGCACCAGATTTAGCGGAGTTTTTCTGGCGCTTGGATAATGCACTGAATAAAAAGGAAAATTCGCCAGCAAAACAAAATAAGCCAACACCCTTAAAGGTAAATTTAGTCGGTCACAGTATGGGATGTTTAGTGTTAGTTACTACCCTGAGGATTTTGTCCGATAAATTCGGGAAGGATGATTTAGAAGCGATCCTGCCAGATTTTAAGCAAGTGTCTCATATTGAGGGTAAGCACCATACTTTACAAGTTAACGATCGCGTTGATAGCAAAAGAGAAGATCCTAGTTTATTCGGAGAATATTTTGACCTGGCCAAGTTGATTTTGTTTTCCCCCGATATTCCCTTGGAAATGTTGCGGGAAGGTCGGAATAATTACGTGCGATCGGCAATTCGCCGTTGCGATCGAATATTTTTAATGTCCAGCGATCGCGATATCGTTTTACGCTATCTTTCGGCAATTATCAACTGGTTTACCGAACCCAGCATTGAAATGTCAGGAATGCGGCTGGGCAATGTTTATTTACAACGGGAAAAAGACCCGAACAAACACGCTAAAGAAAATCGCCAAGCCATCGGATATGATGATAAACAATCTATAGAGCATTATCCCTGGTTTCGCGTTATCTTAACTTCCGAACCAGCAGTTAAACCAACTTCTTCTTACGAACTATTTCGCAAATTCAATTACTTAGATTGTTCGGAAATGAAACTTAATTCAGGTTGGGGAGGTGTGAATGGTGTCTGTTGGAACATGAATTGTTATAACGCCCTATTAATCGATTTGTTGAACACCATTTTTTATATTTTCCAGGGGTTCACGAAAATTGACGTTCACGGCGGCTATTTTCAAACCAATACTCCCTCTTTCGAGATTCTCAAATTTTTGATTACTAACGATCTTTCTGAACAGGAAATTAACGAAAAAATCAAAGAAATGATTGCGGGAACTGGTATTCGCTTTTTACCGAGCCAGAATTGGGTAATGCCTGAATAGGGTAGGGGTATGGGGCAGGGGGCAGATCCA
>DATNQN010000013.1 GCA_036703985.1 Leptolyngbyaceae cyanobacterium | reverse complement strand
GGGGAGTCTTTAAGCCCCTCTCCTGTTAGGGGAGGGGTCGGGGAGGGGTCAGTCCCCACCGACCGATCCCCCCTGCCCCCCTTAAAAAGGGGGGTTGAGGAGGGGGAGTCTTTAAGCCCCTCTCCTGTTAGGGGAGGGGTTGGGGAGGGGTCAGCGCCGGAATGATAAGTTTGATTGTAGAGAGTTTGCCAATATTCGATTTGTTGGGTTTGAAGTGGTTGGATAATAGTTTGTTGAAAGTGTTGATGATTAATACTAAAGTAAGCAATCAAACGCTTCCGATCGGATAGTTCATCAGAAGTTATAACAACCGCATCTCTAATTGCTGGATGGCGTTGTAAAGTTGCTTCGATTTCGCCTAATTCTACTCGAAAACCTCTAATTTTGATTTGGTTATCAACTCGACCGAGAAATTCGATCGTACCATCGCTGCGATAACGGACGCGATCGCCAGTTTTGTATAGTTTTGAGTTTTGAATTTTGAGTTTTGAGTTGTTAGAGAGTTTTGAATTTGAGGTTATTTTCAACTCATCACTCAAAACTGATGAATCAATAGTAATAAACCGTTCTGCTGTTAATTCTGGACGATTGAGATAGCCACGGGCAATTCCTGCGCCAGCGATGTATAATTCGCCTGGAATACCTACAGGAACGGGGTTTAAATTAGCATCCAGAATATATACTTGGGTATTGAGAATGGGACGACCGATCGTCAGTGAACCGCCGGGATGAAGTTCGACAAAAGTTGACCAAATCGTAGTTTCTGTTGGGCCATAAGCGTTGAAAAAGTGACGATTTGCTGCCCAGCGATCGACTACTTGAGAAGAGCAAGCTTCTCCCCCCGTAATTAATACCTGAAGTGCGGGAAGTTCCACTGACGGTAGAACAGCTAAAACTGCCGGAGTTAGCAAAGCATGAGTAATCTGATTATCTTTTAGAAATTGCACCAATTCCATCCCCGGTAATCGGGCAGATTTGGGAGGAATATATAAAGTACCGCCACAGCCAAATGCTAAGGCAATCTCGAAAATAGAAGCATCAAAACTCAGAGAACTAAATTGTAGAATTCGACTATTGCGAGAGGTATGAAAAACTTGCTGCTGTGCTTTCACAACATTGCACAAACCTCGATGAGATAGCAGAACTCCTTTCGGCGTACCTGTAGAACCAGAAGTGTAAATAACATAAGCAAGATTGTCAGAAGTTACTGTTCGATCCCCCCTGCCCTGCTTAATAAGGGGAGTGCTTAAGGTAGGGAAATCTTCTCGATCTAGACAAACTATTTTTGCTTGCGATCGCGGTAGCTTTTCCACTAACCAAGATTGCGTTAGCAGAATCGAAACTTGGGTATCTATTAACATGAATTGAAGTCGATCGCTGGGATGATTGGGATCGAGCGGTACGTAAGCTGCTCCAGCTTTGAGAATTCCCAGAATACCGATTATCATGTCAGCAGATCGATCGACACACAAACCAACTAGAGAATCTGTTTCAACTCCCATTTGTTGTAATGTTTGCGCCAGAAGATCGGCTTGCTGGTTTAGTTCTCCATAGGTGAGGGATTTCTGTTGCGAAATAATTGCGATCGCATTTGGATCGACTTGCACCCAATCCTCCAATATTTGATGGAAACAGAACTCCTGCATCGATCCCCCTAAATCCCCGCGCTGACGCGCCGCTTCGCTCGAAAAAAGGGGGACTTTGAAGGCAGTTCCCCCCTTAAAAAGGGGGGCTAGGGGGGATCGATTCCAATCAACAACAATCTGCTGATATTCTGCGGTTGTCAGCAAAGGCAAGTCTGACAAACGAGCATCGGGATTAGCAACAATTCCTGCTAATAAAGTTTGAAAATGTCCGCTCAGGCGACCGATCCGATCGCGATCGAACAAATCCGTACTATAGGAAATAAAACCGCTCAAACCTTCCTGCGATTGCCATAAACTTCGCAATCCATGAGCAGGTTCCCACAGGTGAACTTCTAGATCGAATCGGGTGCTACCTGACTCATAACGAGCAGGTTCTAGCCTTAATCCTGGCAATTCTAATGGCTGCATCGGAGCATTTTGTAGCGCAAAGGCAACCTGAAATAAAGGATTGCGACTTAAATCCCGATCGGGATCTAATTCTTCTACCAACTTTTCAAATGGTAAGTCTTGATAGGTGTATGCTTCCAAAGCAACATTTCGCACGCGCTCCAACAATTCGCGAAAAGTCGGATTACCAGATAAATCCGATCGCATCACCAAACTATTAACAAAAAAGCCTATTAATGCTTCCAATTCACTGCGATGACGGTTGGCGATTGGAGAGCCGATCGCGATATCTTCCTGCCCGGTATATCGATAAAGCAATGTTTGAAATGCTGCCAACAAAGTCATAAAAAGAGATACTCCCGATTGCTGGCTCAAAGCTTCTAACGCTTGGGTAAGATCGGGAGAAATTTGCAACGGATAGGTTGCGCCCCGGTAGCTTTGAACGGCAGGGCGAGGGCGATCGCTGGGCAGATCTAACATTGACAAATCTTGCAATTGTCTGCGCCAATAAGCTAATTGTTCCTCTAAAACTTTTCCCTGCAACCAGTTGCGTTGCCAGCCAGCAAAATCAGTATATTGAATCGATAATGGTGGCAATACAGGCGTTTTTCTTTCAACAAATGCGGTGTAGCAACCAGCCAATTCTCGGATTAGTACGCCCAACGACCAACCATCAGCTACAATATGGTGCATTGTTAATAACAAAACTGCCTCAGTTGCATCGAATTGCAACAATGTCAATCGCAACAACGGATCGGTTATTAGATTAAATGGAAGTTGTGCTTCCGCAGCGGCTAATTGTTGACTGATGCGTTCGCGATCGCTAACAGCAACATTTGGCAAATTTACAACCGATAATTCAACTTTGGCATGAGGTTCAACAATTTGAACGGGTTGCCCATCAATGATTTTAAATGTAGTGCGAAGGGCATCATGGCGGCGCACGATTTCTTGAAACGATCGCTCTAATGCAGTTCGATCGAGTTTCCCCGTTAACCGAATAGCCGCAGGTACGTTGTAAAAAGGGTTATCTGGTGCTAGTTGATATAAAAACCATAATCGCTGTTGAGCGAATGATAGAGGGTAGTGGGGAGTAGGTAGTGGGGAGTGGGATAGAGTAGATAATAATTCTTTCTTTTCCCCTGCTTCTTTTTTATGCAAATATGTGATAATTTCGGCTTTGCGATCGGCTAATTCTTGACGCAATGCTGTTGTCAATATACCTTCGGGAGCGTTACAACGCAAACGAATTTTGTCTAAAGGCGTATTTGGATCGCCTTCTACAAATAACTGCACATCTAAGGTTTTGAGATAAGAAATAAATTCAGCTATCGTTGTTTTCATCATAGTTCTACTTCCTCACGTTGTTGCGAAACTGATTCTTTTGCGCGATGTAGCAAAGTATTAGTATTTCGCTGTAATTTGCATTGTAAATCTTCTATTTTTTGCGCGATTTGTGCGATCGTGGGAGTTTCAAAGATGTTGCGTAGTGGTAATTCCACCTGAAAGCGATCGCGAATGCGCGAGACAAGCTGAGTCGCTAGTAGGGAATGTCCGCCCAATTCAAAGAAATTGTCGTGGATTCCTACTTGTTTTCGTCCCAGTAGTTGAGTCCAGATTTCTACTAAGGATGTTTCCAAAGAAGTTGTCGGTGCAACGATCGGACTTACTTCCTTTTCAACAATTAGATTAGGAGATGGTAATGCTTTGCGATCGACTTTGCCATTAACAGTTATAGGAAGCCTGTCTAATACAATAAATGCAGCAGGCAACATATAAGCAGGTAATCTTCGTTTGAGAAACGATCGCAAATCTCGTTCTGTCGGTATCGTCGCTTCTTCTTTCGGTACGAGATATGCAATCAATTGGCGATCGAGTAGCGCCTGTGTAGCAGAATCACTTTCCATTTCGCGCACGACTACGACTGCTGTTTCTACTGTGGGATGTTGAGCGATAAGTGTCTCGATTTCGCCTAACTCTACCCGAAATCCTCGAATTTTGATTTGATTATCTGTTCTTCCCAAAAATTCTAGATTGCCATCAAGACGATAAAGAGCGCGATCGCCAGTTTTATATAATGTTGGCGAATTCGGAAACCCTAACCCCCCAGCCCCCTTTAAAAAGGGGGGTTGGGAAGGGGTCAAACCCGCCCCTAAATCAAAATTAATAAACCTTTCTGCTGTTAATTCTGAACGATTTAAATATCCTTTTGCCAATCCATCGCCACCTAAATAAATTTCCCCGCTAACGCCTGCGGGAACGGGATTTAAATTGCCATCTAATAAGTAAACTTGAGTATTACTAATTGCCTTACCAATGGGAATTGTTGTAGCATTTTCTCGAACATCTTGCACCTCATACCAGGTAGAAAATGTAGTGTTTTCAGTAGGCCCATATACGTGAATTAGATGTTGCGGTTTTCCCTGTTGCAATACCAAACGCACGCGCTCTACATTAACCATTTCACCACCAAACAGCAAATATTTCAGCCCTCGAAAAGCGTTAGGAATTTGGCTGACTGTTTGATTGAATAACGCTGTTGTTAGAAACAAGATGCTAATTTGCTGCTGATGCAATTCAGCGACAAAATTTGTAGGTGAAAGCGTTATCTCCCGCTCAATTCCAATTAATTGGGCACCATTGAGTAATGCGCCCCAAATTTCAAAGGTTGCCGCATCAAAAGCGAGGTTTGCTATTTGTGCAATGCGATCGCCTCTGGCGCTGCGCTCCCCGCAATCGCATGGTTCGATCTGCACGTAATTGGTTTCCCGTACCAGTCGATTTACTGCTCGGTGCGGTATCATCACCCCTTTTGGGGTTCCGGTTGAGCCAGAAGTGTAGATTATGTAAGCAACTCGATCGGCTGTGGAAGAAGTAGACAGGTTTTCGTCTGACTCTTGGGCGATCGCATCCCATTCTCTTTCCAAACAAATAATCTTTGTTTTGTCAGTTTGGCATAAATCAGTGTAATTTTCTTGCGTTAATACCACTGTAATTCCGGCATCTTCCAGTATGAAATGCAGTCGTTCGGTAGGATAGCTGGGATCGAGAGGAACGTAAGCACCACCTGCTTTGAGTATTGCTAACATTGCCGCGATCGCAACGGCATTTCGTTCCATGCAAATCCCGACAGGCATTCCAGCGCTAATTCCCAATTTTTGTAAATATCGCGCTAGTTGATTGCTGCCTTGATTTAACTCGTGATATGTGGATTTGCGATCGCCAAATCGAACGGCGATCGCGGTAGGTCTTTTTTCTACTTGTTCTTCAAATAATTGATGAATACAAATATTAGCCGGATAACCAGATTGATTATTATGCCAATTCTGTAACAATTCTTTTTGTTTTTCAGTGGTTAATAATGGCAGGGCAGAAAGATGGGTATCTGGATTGGCAACAATTCCTTCTAATAAGGTTTGGAAGTGATGTTTTAAAGATGTAATTGTGGCGGCATCAAATAAATCGGTGTTGTAAATTATCACGCCACGCAAACCATCGGAGTTCTGCCAACCTTTCCCCCACAAATTTCTAAAATTATCTGCACATTTCCAAAGATATAATTCCAGGTCAAAGCGAGAAGTTTTTGTTTCCAAATCTACCGGACTGAGAACTAATCCAGGTAATACCAGTTGCTCGATCGGCGTATTTTGGAGCGCAAAAACAACTTGAAATAATGGATTTTGGCCGAGACTGCGAACGGGTTGCAATTCTTCTACCAGTTTTTCAAATGGCAAATCTTGATGAGCATACGCTGCCAAGGTAACATCTCGTACTCGGTCTAACAAGTCGCGAAAAGTGGGATCGCCTGCTAGGTTGGTTCGCAATACCAAGCTGTTTACCAAAAACCCGATTAATCCTTCCAGTTCGCTGCGATGACGGTTGGCGATCGGAGATCCGATCGCAATATCAGTTTGTTCCGTATAGCGATGCAGCAATGTCTTAAATGCTGCCAGTAAAGTCATAAACAGCGTGACGCCTGCTTGTTGACTTAATTCCTCCAAAGCATCTAGTAAATGTTGCGGCAATTCCAATAATTGACTCGCACCCCGATGACTCTGCGCCAACGAACGAGAAGCAGCACCAGGTAAATTGAGAACTGGGACATCTTTTAATTGCTGCTTCCAATAACGTAACTGGGTATTCAGTACATCGCCCTGCAACCATTCCCGCTGCCAATGGGCAAAATCGGCGTATTGAACGGGTAATTCCGGCAATACAGGCGATTTGCCCGCGATCGCCGCTGCATAAAGTTCGCCCAACTCGCGAATCAAGACGCCACTTGACCATTCATCGAAAATAATGTGATGCAGTGCGATTAATAATAGATGTTCGGTGTCCTGTAATTGCCATAGCCAAACTCGAAATAGTGGCCCTTTGTTTAAATGAAAAGGTTGCTGAATCTCCTGCCAGATTCGATCTAGTGCAGTTTCTTCGCGAAGATTAGCTGGTAATCCTCGTAAATCGGTGAATTTGAGCGGCAATTGCAATTCTGGTGCAATTACCTGAACTAATTGCCCATCTACAACTTCAAACGTGGTGCGGAGAATTTCGTGACGGCGAACCAGCGCTTGGATGCTTCGATCGAGTTGCTCGCGCTCTAGCGATCCCGCAAGCCGAAATACAAGCGGAATAATATATAAAGAATCTCCAGGCAGCAGCTGTTCGATAAACCACAAGCGCTGTTGAGCAAACGAAGCTGGAAAGATAAAGATATCTTCCTCAATGCACTCCCGATTCAGTCGATCTGAAATCATTCATACCTGCATCTTTTCAACCTCACTCATTTGTAAAGGAAAGGATGGTATGAAGATTATGCTTTAAGATAGATTTTTTGACGCTACCTTGGATAAAGTGGATATGTTGTTACGCTATTTTTGCTCTTATTACAGCTGTAATAAGAGCAAAAATAGTACAAAAACGTAACTAATCCCATAAGTAACAATTTGAATTCCTCTATAAATTTAAAAATTAACCGTGGTAGAAGAATCGAGCGGAAAGAAAAAATATCTGTGGGTAAAAGTGGCGATCGGGATAGCAGCTTTTATTGTTGCTGACTTGATTATCCTTAAATTTACGCCAGTCGGTACTTGGTTAAAGCCAGAAAATCTCTCA
Organism: Leptolyngbyaceae cyanobacterium; assembly: GCA_036703985.1. Taxonomy (GTDB): domain Bacteria; phylum Cyanobacteriota; class Cyanobacteriia; order Cyanobacteriales; family Aerosakkonemataceae; genus DATNQN01. The sequence continues at coordinate 4,398 of DATNQN010000013.1, read as the reverse complement.
GCGCTCAAACAAGAAGTGGGGATTTTCGCGCCTTTAGGCTATATCGTTATTTACTTTTTGGCAACTTTATTAGCAGTTCCGGGTACGATTTTAACTTTGACGGCAGGGGCACTGTTTGGTGTTTTTTGGGGTACTTTGTGGACGGCGATCGGGGCGACGCTAGGGGCGACGGGTGCTTTTTTGGTAGGGCGATTTATTGCGGGTGAATGGGCGAAAAAGCAGTTTGAAAAAGGCGATCGCTTGCGTCAATTGAGTGAAGGTATCGAACAAGATGGTTTTTGGTTTGCTTTATCGATTCGATTAGCGCCGATTTTTCCTTTTAATGCGGTTAATTATTTGTTGGGGTTGACGCCAATTCCTTTACCTGCTTACGTTTTGGCAACTGCGATCGGCATTTTACCGGGAACTTTTGCTTATACCTGGTTAGGAGAAGGTGGATTGGCAGCCGCTACGGGGCGTCCGCCTTGGCAACTGGTGGGCGCATTGGCAATGTTAGCTGTATTGTCTACTTTGCCAATAGTTCTCAAACGTTTGAAAAGTCATAAAAAATCCGATTAATAACCTGATATCGAAATAAAAATAGCATTTTTAAGCAGTCAGGAGTCAGTTCTTCGTAGGTTGGGTTAACGCAAGAACGCTCAACACGCTATTCCAATATAGAAATGCGATCGATTAGCTTCATCAAATCTTTATTACTATTTCATCAAATCTTTATTAAACTTTCATTTATTTTCCTAACTTACATAATTTCACTTAAGTATGAAGTTTTGGTAAAGAAAATGTAAAGTTTTCGCTTAACAAGTAAAGACACTGATTTACAAGGTAATAATGAAGTGCAGACTCCTTATTTGCCTGAGTAATTACTTAGTTAGTCGCCTGTCAACCGTAATTACACATACCAGACGAATCTCTTTGAATAAAAGTTCCTTGTGGCACTTTTAACCGTAATTACTGTTAGTGGATGGCAGTTGGTAAAAAGTGAAATTTACATTAAATGCTGTAGTAGCAGCATAGACACTATCTGCTAAGTACGTAGCAGATACGCACCTGTGTAACTTTTTTCGTCCCATCAGTTACGGGGTCTTTACTGCTATTTGGGATGATGCGAGAGCGGTATAGCAGGATTAACTAATTGATTAATCTTCAGGGATAGTAGCACCTACCAGGTATATAAAATGAAGTTGCACAATTTATTTAGCTTGACACTAATGTTTTCTGTACTGATAGGAACTGCCCATGCTAACGCAGCTTCCTTGAAAAGTTGGGGAGCTATGGAAAGCAACGAAAACATTAGCGATACCCTGGAAAATCGCTTCGATCGCCTAACTAGGGGAATCAATCTCGCTCACTGGTTTTCACAAAACTCTTATATCGATCCAAACTACGTTACTGACAAGGATTGGCAAACTATTAGCAGCTTGGGATTTAAGCACGTTCGTTTAACTATTGACCCTGATATTTTATTTGATGAAACCAACCCAACTAACCTCAATGAAAAGTATTTGGGTTATATAGACGATGCGTTGGATGCGCTAGAGACACGCGATTTATCTGCAATTATCAATATTCATGCCAAAGGAGAATTCAATCAACGTTTGGCTAAAGATGATGGGTTTGTAAATTCTTTTGTCCATTTCTGGAAAAGTTTCGCAGCACATTTAAATCACCGTAGCGCAGAACAAGTTTTTCTAGAGAGTCTCAACGAACCAGCTTTCGGTTTTCACCTCCAAGATAGTCCGGATGTCGATCCGATCCAACGCTGGAATGAAGTTCAGACAAAACTGTTAGTTGCGATCCGGGAAGCAGCACCAAATCATACTTTAATTGCTAAAGCATTCGACTGGGAGGGTGTTGATGGGTTGAAGACGCTAACGCCTGTGGAAGATCCGAATGTTGTTTACAATTTTCATTTCTACGAACCAATGCCTTTCACCCATCAGGGTGCTAATTGGATTAATGACGAATTTACTGATTTGTACGATTTACCCTATCCTTACAATCAACAAAAGTGTGAAGAAGTTATCCCAAGGATTCTTGATGAAAAAGCTAAAACTATAGCCGAGTCTTATTGCCATGAAAAATGGGATGCTGCCAAACTAGAGGCCCGAATTGCAAAAGCTGCTACTTGGGCGAAAGAGAACAACGTGCTACTAACTGCTAATGAGTTTGGTGTTTACCGTAGTTTTGTCGCTCGTGAAGACCGTCTGAACTGGATTAGGGATGTGCGCGTGCTATTAGAAAAATACGATATCGGATGGGCTATGTGGGAATACTCAAGCGGCTTTGGTTTGGCAAAAGATGAAAATGGAGATGGGGTTCGCGTCGTTTATGACGATATGGCTGATGCGTTGGGAATGTCTCGTCGAAAGATTCCCGAACCTTCTGCCATTGCTGGTTTTGCCTTATTAACGCTGGTGGGAATAACCCGGCGGTGGAAGTGAGGAGATGGGGAGATGGGGAGATGGGGAGCTACAGGAGAAATAGTTATCATTTTCTTTCCCTTTCCCTTTCCCTCTTCCCTTTCCCCTAAAATTGTAAACTTTTGTAACGAGATGTTTGACAGCTTAGGAAACTACCTGCATAATGGAGATCGTGTCGAAAAGGCAGAAACGACACAACCGCAAGGGACTGTAGTTCAATTGGTTAGAGCACCGCCCTGTCACGGCGGAAGTTGCGGGTTCGAGCCCCGTCAGTCCCGTAGAAAACAACACAAGTCAAACTGAGAGGGTAGTGAAAAGACTACGATCTTAGCCTAAACTTGAGTCGAGTAACAAGTAAGTAAAAAGTAAAAAGTAACTGTGACTGTAAGAGTTCGGATTGCCCCAAGTCCTACTGGAAATTTACACATTGGTACGGCTAGAACAGCGTTATTTAATTGGCTGTTTGCCCGTCATCAAGGTGGAACGTTTATCCTGCGAATTGAGGACACAGATGTAGAGCGCTCCCGTCCGGAATATACGGAGAACATCTTAGCGGGTCTGACTTGGTTGGGCTTAAACTGGGATGAAGGGCCATTTTTCCAAACAAAACGTTTAGATTTGTATCGCCAAGCGGTGCAAACCATGCTGGATAAGGGTTTGGCTTATCGTTGCTATACGTCGGAAGCTGAATTGGAAGAAATGCGGGCGGCGCAGAAAGCACGGAAGGAAGCACCCCGCTACAGTAATCGACATCGCAATTTGACGCCGGAGGAACAAGCGGCTTTTGAAGCCGAAGGACGACGCCCGGTGATTCGCTTCAAAATTGATGATGACCGGGAGATTTCTTGGCACGATATGGTGCGGGGAAAGATGACTTGGAAGGGAAGCGATTTGGGCGGTGATATGGTGATTGCCCGTGCTTCGGAAACGGAACCTTTTGGTCAGCCGCTTTATAATTTGGCGGTGGTGGTGGATGACATTGATATGGCAATTACTCATGTGATCCGGGGTGAAGACCATATCGCGAATACGGCTAAACAGATTTTGCTGTATGAAGCTTTGGGTGGAAAACCGCCTGAGTTTGCCCATACTCCGTTGATTTTGGATAAGGAAGGGCGCAAGTTGTCGAAGCGCCGGGGTGTTACTTCGATTTTTGACTTTAAGAAGTTGGGTTACACTGCGGAAGCGATCGTCAATTACATGACTCTACTTGGTTGGTCGCCACCAGACTCGACTAAGGAGATTTTTACTTTACAGGAAGCTGCCCAAGAGTTTGGTTTCGATCGCGTTAATAAAGCTGGGGCAAAGTTTGATTGGGATAAGCTGAATTGGCTGAATTCTCAATATCTGCACCATTTGCCAGTTTCGCAGCTTTGCGATCTGCTGATTCCCTATTGGCAGGAAGCGGGATATCAATTTGATGCTACGAGCGATCGCACTTGGTTGGAACAAATTACCGCTTTGATCGGCCCAAGTTTGGTGCGTTTGCCAGTGAGTTCAAAGGATTTAAAAGATTCCCAATGGGCAGAACAAATTACCAACTTGAAGACGGTGGAACCGAGTGGCCCCAGCCTAGTGCCAGAACCAGATGCGGTGGTGATGACGCGGTATTTGTTCGTTCCGGCGCTGCAATTTACCGAAGAAGGAAAAGCTCAATTACAGCAGGAAGGCGCTAAAACAGCATTAGAAGCTATACTGACGGCGCTGGATAGTCATCAACCCCTGACAGAGACGGGTTGCCAAGAGATTATCAAGCTGGTAACCAAAGCACAAAACGTGAAGAAAGGGCTAGTGATGCGAAGCCTGCGGGCAGCTTTAACTGGCGACGTACATGGCCCCGATTTGATTCAATCTTGGCTGATCCTGCATCAGCGTGGTTGGGATCGACTTCGCTTGCAGGATGCGATCGGTAGTTAAATACCCATCCACTCAAACGCTGCCATATATACCAATTCACTTAAACGCTGTCACTTTTAAT
>DATNQN010000012.1 GCA_036703985.1 Leptolyngbyaceae cyanobacterium | reverse complement strand
AAAATGGGTCAAAGAACACTCAAAAAATTTAGATTTAGTCAGAAAAAAAGTCAATTCCCAGTGGGGTATTGATGTAAGTAAGGATACGATTAAAAGAATTTTATGTTTTTTCAATATGACTTGGCATCGGATAAGAAGAGGCGTAACAGATCACCCAGAAGTCTCGTTATATAAGGAAAAAGCTGCTGAATTATCCCAATTAAAAAAACTAGATGAACAAGGAAAAATTGAATTAAGATATGTAGATGAAACTGGTTTTTGTTTAAGCTCATATGTCCCCTATGCTTGGCAAGAGAAAGGAGAGGAGAGCGTTGTCAAAACTAGCCGAAGTAAGCGTTTAAATGCTTTGGGATTCTTAAATAAAAGGAATGATTTAGAAGTCTATTTGTTTGAGTGTAGTATTAATAGTGATATAGTCATAGCCTGTATTGATAAATTTTCTGAAAAGTTAGAAAAGAAAACAGTATTGGTAATGGATAATTCCTCGATTCATACAAGTAATATGATGCTGGAAAAGGAAAAAGAATGGTTAACTAAAGGTTTGACACTCTTTTTCTTACCAACCTATTCTCCTGAGCTAAATATCATTGAAATTTTGTGGCGTTTTATCAAATATAGTTGGTTGGGAATAGATGCCTATGAGAGTTGGGAAAGTTTAGTTAAAGCTGTGGAATATATCTTTAAGAATTTTGGCCAAGAATATATAATTAATTTTGCGTAACTACTTACAGCGAAGCGGAACCATTATATCTGCAAGCTTTGTCAATCGCTCGTCTGAGGTTGCCAGAAAATCATCCCGGTATAGCTATCGACCTCAACAACTTAGCCGGACTTTACGAATCCCTTGGCAGATACAGCGAAGCGGAACCATTATATCTGCAAGCTTGGGAAATTTTGCAACGCAGCTTAGGCGCAGAACATCCAACTACAGTAACAGTACGGCAAAATTTGGCTAGATTTTGGAGAAAAGCAATTAATGAAAATCATGCTGATTTAGAAGTGTTGCAAAATAACCCTTTGTTTTTGGAAATTATGAGGGAATTTCTCCCCGAAAATCTCCCTGATGAATAAACAAAATTGGCATAGTCCAATACTTTAACGTGAATTATACTACAAACCAGTTCTCTACTTTCAAGTTTTGAAAATCGGCATAGTTTGAAACATTATTAGTTACCAGCGTCAGATTATTTACCTGTGCAGTTGCGGCGATTTGTCCATCTGCATAAGCTGGAGGTTTACCAATTGCAGTCAATCTCGCTCTTTCCAAAGCAAACCACTCAGCCGCCGCAATATCATAAGGAAGAATGGGAATATTTGGCTCGACTATTTCCTTGAGATACTGTTCAATTCTTTCTTTTTTCTAGAAGTAGGTAAACGATAGCAACCGAAAAGTAATTCATGCCAAGTAAAGGAAGCAATAGCAACTTTCCCCTGATATTGTTGCAGCCTGGAGATAATGACTGGATTTGGTTGCAGCTTTAATGGTTCAGAGATAATGTTGGTATCCAGTAAAAAGCGACTCACAAATTTACTTCACGTCCGGGGGATTTGTCGCGCACATCTTTCCAAACTTCATCAGGATCAATTTCGATACCTTCAGCCATAATTTCTTGGCGAAATTGTTGCAGAAATTCCCAAAAACTTGTTGATTTATTCAACAATCGTTTGTATTCTGTAGTGGAAAGAATCACGGCAACTTGTTCACCTTACCGTGTAATTTCGATGGGTTCACCTTGTTCGGCTTCCTGAATAATTTTATTGAGGTTTACGGCTATTTGTTCGATTGAATATTGCTGAGACATTAGGCTTCACATCTATTAACCGATCTCTTGCACCTACGCTTTTAGCCCGCCTGCGAATCAATTCGCAGGCTAATAGCCCAAGTCCATTAAAATGGACTAAAAATTTTTGAATCATTACAAAGTTGCGATCGGCTCAAGGTTTGCTCCTGATTAAGCTCTATATTATTAATATATTATTATAAATATACTATAAATAATGCTAAAATAAGCAAATATTCAAGAAAAAATTGAATTTTACGTTGAATCAACAGAACAATGAAACTCCGACAAAACATAAATGCTTTTATCCGTCTAGGCGAACAAAAAGGTTATGTAGCCGAGTGCCTAGAAATCTCTGTAGTAACGCAGGGAGAAACATTAGATGAAGTGGCAAAAAATATCGTTGAAGCTGTTACTCTCCATTTGCAAGATGAAGATCCCGCTGAATTTGGATTAGTGGCTAAACCGACAATTATATTAACTTTTGAATTGCAGCCAGAATATGCCTAGATTGAAAAGATTATCGGGTACAGAAGTAGTTGATATTTTTGCTAATTTTGGCTTTCAGATACACAGCCAAAAAGGGAGTCACATCAAATTGCGTCGCCAAGGAATTGCGGGAAAGGAAACTCTTACAATACCTAATCATGCAGAGTTAGATACGGGAACTTGTAAAGCAATTTTCAGACAAGCAAGCAAATATATTCCAGAGTCGGAATTATATCCTTATTTTTATAGTTTGTAATCTCTGTTATCGTTTTACAGTTCTAATTCATCTAGGTACGTAATTACGCTTTAGCGCCAGATTTAGTGCTGAAGCGCAACTACGTACCTAATTTTAATTTGATTCACCGACTTTTTGTTTTACTGCACGTTTTTCAGCCATTTTTTTTTCCCACTTTATCGCTATTTTATCAGCAAACTCTGCCATTTTTCTAGCTTTCTGTTCGGCAATTTCAATCTCTTTAAGAATTTCAGATTGTCTCTTTTCATTTGGTAATTCCTTCACGGTAATTTTTCCCAAGTAGAGATTATTGTTTTACTATAAAGCGTGTTAAAATAAAACAGTTTTTATAGCCAAGATAACCATGAATTTAAAAGTTGTATTAGAACCCTGTGATGAAGGCGGGTACACTGTCTATCTTCCCTCACTTCCTGGTTGTATTAGTGAGGGAGAAACTATTGAAGAATCATTAGCAAATATCCAAGAAGCAATTGAACTTTACCTTGAACCAACAGAAAATGATTTAATTGTTAAAGAAAGCGTAGCAAATTTCATATCTGTTATAAAAATAAGTGAGGAATTGGCGACTATGGAAGAAATACTGGAACTGAAAGAATTACTACTCAAAGGCGATATCAAAGCTTCCTTAGCAATTGTGGAAGAATTGGAAGAAATGAGCAAAAAAGATATTATTAAAGCAATTCGTAGCTATGCAATAATTTTGTTGTTACATTTAATTAAGCAACAAGCTGAAAATCGGACAACTCGATCGTGGGATATCTCAATTCGTAATTCTATTTTAGAAATTCAGGATGAAAATAAGCGACCGAAATCCGCAGGTTTTTATTTACCGCCAGAAGAGTTACGCGAAGTTCTGGAATCTGCTTACCAAGTAGCGATTAACAAAGCTTCTTTAGAAGTAGAAGAAGGACGTTACGAACCTGAAGAATTAGAAAGACTGGTTAACAAGGAGGAAATAATCGATCGCGCTTTATCTCTCATCTTACCATCAGCCTAAAACCTTCAGCTACAATACATACAATCGCATCTGAAAATGCCACTATGGAAGAAATACTGGAATTGAAAGAATTGCTACTTAAAGGCGATATCAAAGCTTCTTTAGCAATTGTGGAAGAATTGGAAGAAATGAGCAAAGATGATAAAATTAATAATATTAGTAGCTACAGTATTATTCTGTTACTACATTTGATTAAGCAGCAAGCCGAAAATCGTACAACTCGATCGTGGGATGTTTCAATTCGCAATTCAGTTCGGGAAATTCAGCGAAAGAATAAGCGACGTAAGGCAGGTGGTTATTATCTAACAATAGAAGAATTACGCACCACCTTAGAAGAAGCTTACCCACAAGCGATCGATCGCGCTTCTTTGGAAGTAGAAGAAGGACGGTATGAAACAGAAGAATTAGAGAAATTAGTAAATAAAGAAGAAACGATCGATCGCGCTTTGTCTCTAATTTCACCAGATGAACCCAATGTTTAACGAATTATAAATAATTCTTGTGTTTGCGCTAATTTTGTGATAAAGAAAAAATTAATTATCTAAACCAATATTTTTGTCGCCCAAAACGCTCCAAGGATGAGGTGCTATTAAAGTGCCAGATTGTGTTTGTAGTAAAACCAAACCAAAACCAATGGAGGCTAATCCCAATACAAAAGATATTCCGAGAATTTTAAATAAAAGCAGAAGTCTATTTGGCCGATCGCATTCCTCTGTTAGCAATATATCAGTGGGGATAGGCGTATTAAAACTTAACAGATCGCGTTGGATCACTTCCAGCGTGACTTCCGTTTTACTCGCTCTAATTAAGTGAAGTTCTTTTAATTGCCTGATGGCGTCTAAAACTTCGCGATCGCTAAACGGTTTTTCCCGATATTCTGCCGTCCATGCTTGAAAATCTTGCAAGTCAATCTTAAACTTACCTCCGGCGGAGCTTCGAGGTAGAAGCCATTGGTAAAGTAAATTAGCACAGGTAGTCAGTTTAGTTTCTAACATGGTTCAATCTCCACAGAGGAAACTAGGCGGCTAAGCTCTGAGGCACTATGATAATTGTTACATATTTAACAGTTTGATTCGGCTTTTTGTGTATTTTCTGCATAAATCTCTACAATTCGATCAACTCATGACAAAAAAACGGCTCGATCACCTATTAGTTGAGCTAAACTTATGTTCTTCGCGACAGCTAGCACAAAGGCTGATTCGCGCCGGAGAAGTGCAAGTTAATCAGCAGGTAATTGATAAACCGGGTACGGAAGTAGACACATCGGCGATAATTCAGGTAAAAGAGCGATCGCCTTTCGTTTCCAGAGGCGGCGAAAAACTTGCCAAAGCGCTGCAAGTATTTACCATTCCCGTTGCAGGACGCATTTGTTTAGATGGTGGAATTTCTACGGGGGGTTTTACCGACTGTCTGCTGCAAGCTGGCGCAAAACTGGTTTATGGTATTGATGTGGGTTACGGACAAGTTGACTGGCGTTTGCGAAACGATCCGCGAGTGATTTTGCGAGAACGCACCAACCTGCGCTATCTTACGCCTGAAGATCTCTACGGCGATGCAGAACTACCAAATTTAGGAGTAGTGGATGTTTCGTTCATTTCTCTAACAAAAATCCTCCCAGCCCTGTGGAATTTGCTTCAATCTCCCCGTGAAGCTGTTTTACTCGTGAAACCGCAGTTTGAAGTAGGGCGAGAACGGGTTGGCAAAAAAGGTGTAGTGCGAGATACTGACGACCAAGCTGGTGCGATCGCGCAAGTATCTACGGCTGCTCAAGAAATTGGTTGGCAATATCGCGGTTTAACTTGGTCACCTGTCACTGGCCCTGCTGGTAATATAGAGTATCTCTTATGGCTAGGTATGGATAGTCAGAACTCAGCCCCTAATTTAGATACCATCAAACAAGTCGCCCAGTCTGCTAAAGCAACACTCTCCACTTCTGCTGCGATCGATCCTCCCTCACACATCTAAGAATTAATGCTATGAAAGTTCTTAAATTACTGGCTCAAACCTTTTTTTATATTGTTGTTATTCTAAACCTAACTTTCATAGTTGCTCTCACTAAAATAGCTGCCGCATTCTTCTGCGAACAACTTATTTATAAAATCCTGTTCGTGGGTGACTTACTAGCTATTTTAGACATTGGTGACTTTATTAACGTGATTGTTTTCGCCATTTTGGGCATGGGTTTCGGATTGGCAAGTTGCTTGTTACCTAAATACGCTCAAGGGAAAACAAGCGCTGTATTGCTAATAATTGTAGTACCGCTAATTTTCAGCACTAGCGCTTTTGTTCGCTACAATTTTTGGATAGAAGATTTTGCCATCAAAGAGAATATTTCCTATGCTCAAGCCGAAAAAGTAACTAACTCGTTTTTCAATCAAAAATTTAAGGTAGATGGGTTTATCGGTTACTACTTGTACACGGCCCAATTCCCTATTTTACCAAGTAACCAGGATGAAATTACGAAAGCCGATCAGTTAGAGCAGAAAGTTAAGTCAGAATTTTTGAGCGTAACTAGATTAGCCAAAATCCAGCCAGAAATAGTTTCTGCATTGCTAGCTAGCGGTGTTTGGTCAATTCGATTTTTCTATTTTTCCTTATCGGTCTTTACGACGATCGCGCATTTTAATTTTGGACGCCAAGAAATTCTCAAGCTAACTAAACCAAAGAAAGGATTTAAAAGTAAAAATCAAAAGTTTCCAGCTATCCCACCTCGTTATAAGCCAGGTACAAACCAACCGATCGAACAACCAGTTCGTCGTCGCGTTCGCAACTCCTAGATCCGATCGCTTTCCATTTCATTAAAATAATGGAAAAATCGTCATATTTTTGTTATATTTCGTGCATCTACTAAAACAAGAATATTAAAACTAGGTTGGTGATTAAAAAGCTATTATCAAATCTCTCGTTTAACTGGAAATCGTGCCAAAAGCCCTAACAGACTGAGCCTTATATAGCGATCCTAAATGAATTGCGAACTACTAAACCCCACCCAACCCTCCCCTTACCAAGGGGAGGGCTAGGGTGGGGTTGATTATTTAAATAGGTTCGTTATAGGGGAATTAGTATTAAAAATTACAAATTAAAAATTTTATCTGGTGAGATGAATTATAAAACATGAAATGTAGGCTCAATACAGCTTTGTTTTGGAACAGTAGCCAATTGGATGTTGGGTAGATTTTTAGCAAAACCCAACAAAAGTAGAGTTGATATAAGTTAACTCAACTACTGGCATTCTCAATTTTTGGTTAATGCGGAGCCGTATTGGAAGAACGCTTAATAAAAGGAAAATAGTATGAGCGCAGAAAAACAAGCTAGAGAAAGAATGGTACAACAACGTTTAGAAAACCAGCATATTCAGGAAACGATGTTGAACCGAACGGAAGCAGAAACCCAAGCTGGCGGGGAATACCTGACTGAAGAACAAGCTAGAGAACAGATGACTCAACAACGTTTAAATAAACAACATCTTGACGAGTCAATGTTAACTCGCGCTGAAGCGGAGGTAACGATTTCTGCTAGCGATGAACCAAACTCTTGTGTCAGAAAAAGTTAATTTGGTTGTCCTAATTCTTGACGCAGGCGATAGAGAATGGTGTTTGGTTCCACTTGAGTAAGAATTTCTTGAATCACCGTGTTTGGGCCTAATGCTCCCCAAGTACAACCTTGTTCTAAATATACCTGAGCGGCACGACCGATCGCGTAAGCACCATAACCAGCTACTCCAGCTTGCGCGATCGCCGCGCCTCCATAGGTAGTAAGATTAGAAGGATTCTCACCGCTGGTCGCTACAGCCGCACTTTTGCCGAAACCCAACAATAAACTACTGCCTAATTCGCTTAATAACAAACCACCAGCACTCAAAAGTATGGTTTTCCAAAGTTTGCCAGCTTCGTAACTAGTCATCGGCAGGTTGTACAATCGAGCTAGTTCGCGAATTAATGCTAAATCTGCGATCGTTCCTCCCAGGATATCTAAAATCGCGATCGGATTCAGCGCTACTGCCAAAGCTTTATACTTAGTAAACTTCCAAATCAAATCTTCTGCTTCCTTTTCCCGTAATTCCAGCATTTTCCGCGCGATCGCACTTTCTGCTTCTCTTGCTTGCACTAAAGCATTTAGCGCCAATAGCGATCGTCCTTCTCGATTCAAAATAGATAGAATCTTTTCCTTTAATTCATCTATCTGAGGAGGTAGCGACTCCCACTCATAAGTAATTTTACCATCCGGCCATTCTACTCTGACTTGTACTGGCGCTGGTTCTGCTGCCACCATCACAATTTCATCTGGAGACAATAACTGTTCTAACCGCTTCCCACTACTACTACCAGCACCCAATAATTGCAAATTTTCATAAATTGTTTGCCTATCTTGTTCTGGGTAAAGATCGATTTTGTTAAACACCAAAACGATCGGTTTTTGCGCTTGTCGCAGTTCGCATAACGCTTGATACTCCGTACGAGTAATATCCCCAGCCACGATAAATAAAATTAAATCCGCTTGACGCGCCACATCTCGCGCCATTTTCGCCCTAGCTTGTCCCTCAATCTCATCTAAACCAGGAGTATCGATCAATTCCACCTGCACTTTGCCACCACGATCGGGAGTCCACCGTACAGAACGGGGCCATTGAGTAACCCCGTGCAGTGGCCCGGTTTGCAGGATTTTCTGTCCCAGTAAAGCATTTAAAAGCGCTGATTTCCCGCGACTTACCAAACCAAAAGCCGCGATCCGAATTACTCCTTGGTCTAGCTTTTGTAAGGTATTGGTCAAAACTTCCATTTCCTGCCGCAGGGATGCCCGAATTTTTGGCGAATACCCGGATAAAGCACGCCTGATACTAGAACGTGCGTGGCTGAAGTGAGTTTCTTGTTTGCTACCAGTGGAAGATGTTGAACGCACTGCTTTTGAACTGTATTACTTGATGAAAGCTTATAAATCTATAGTAAGCAACAAAAAAGAATTTAGAATCTAGAATTCAGCATACTTATAGATTACAACCAAACTTTGCTTTCAAAAACTCAATTATTTTTTGATGACCGCTTAAATTATCAATCAATATAAAAAATATCGACTTTTTTATATTTTTAAGTAACCAGTATTGCAACAACCTACTTTTCCTACTACTTACCTAAATCAAACTTACCTGGGTTGTTGTATAGTAAAAACTGTACCTTTATTAAAACCCTATCATGGATATTAAAAAAGTAACTAACGTACCCGGTGTTAAAGGCGTTGCCGAGCAAATTCAAGAACAAGCCGCAGGAATAGCTTCCGCAGCCCAAGAACAATTCAATGCTGTTTTGGAAGAGTATCAAAAAGTTATTCCAATTGCAGAAAGTCTAGGTTTAAAGATCGGGAGTTTTAACATCGATATGGGAGTATTGCCAGAAATTAAAACTTCTTTAATCGGTTCGGTAGATCTTATTCAAAAAGAAGCAGTCAAAAGCATGATTACTACCCATCAAAGTAACAAAATTTTGGTGACGATTCTCAATGCTTTATTAATTACTAAAGACCTTCAAGAAAAATGGCACATTACCAATATGAAAGATATTGTCGTTAACATTAAGCTTGGCGTACCTCCAGCTATATCAGTACATTTAGCTTCTTAGACGCTGTTTGGAAATAAAATACTAAGTAGGTATAGCGATCCTATTTAAGTAATCAATCCCACCCTAGCCCTCCCCTTACCAAGGGGAGGGTTGGGAGGGGTTTAGTTGTTCGCAGTTCATTTAGAATCGCTTTTCTGATAGCGAAAGTTCTCTTTCATAGGACTAAAAATTTAATATTCAAAAGCTTTCAGTCCATTTTAATGGACTTTAGCTATTAGACCGGAAATTGATTTCCGGGCGGGCTAAAACGCAGGTGCAAGATCGCAAATTAATATTATTTTATACTCAATCCGCTAGCTATTAAAGTTATTCTCACTTCATCTTCTAACCGCTCGTCAATTCCTGCTCCGAAAATCACATTTGTATTCTTTCCCGTAAACTCAGAAATAATTTCCGCAGCTGCATTAACTTCTTGAATACTTAAGTCTTTGCTACCAGTCAGATAAAAAATAACATTTTTAGCTGGCGAATTGCTAACTTGAATTAAAGGTGATGAAATCGCTGCCATTGCTGCTGATTTCGCCCTTGATTTTCCATTACCTACGCCCACTCCAATTACTCCCAAGCCAGAAGAAGTAAGTGCTTTTTTCAAATCGGCAAAATCAAGATTAACTAATCCAGGTTTATTAACAATATCAGCTATGCTTTCTACTGTTTGACGCACGAATTCATCTACTAACTGAAATGCTTGTTGAATTGGCGTCCATTCCGAAATCATTCCCATTACTTTATCAATGGGAATCACTACCAACATATCTACTTTATTTCGTAAACTGGCTATTCCTTCCTCGGCTAATTGATGGCGTTTTCGTCCTTCATGAATAAAAGGAGTAGTTACTACACCAATAGTTAACGCTCCCTTTTCTTTTGCTATTTCTGCTGCGATTGGTGCGACACCAGTACCAGTACCGCCACCCATTCCGGCGATAATAAAGGTGAGGTCGCAATTTTGGATGGCTGCGGTAATTTCTGAGCGAGATTCTTCTGCGGCTTTTTCCCCTAAAGTTGCATCGCCAGCAGTACTTAACCCTTGAGTGAAATTTTTTCCTATTTGTAAATGATGGTGAGCAGTTGATAATTCTAATGCTCGTTCGTCGGTGTTAATTGACCAAACTTCAACTCCCGGTACTCGACTAGCTACAATTTTATTGATTGCTTTATCTGCACCTTGTCCAATCCCAATTACTTTAATTTTAACTCCCGGCCAATTTTCTAAGTTTGGCGGTTCTGCTAAAGTATTTACTCTGGCTTCTAAGTTGGCGATCGCATTCATTTCCGGACGAGAATTAAATTCTTGTTTTAAGCCGGACAGTTGCACCCACAAATTATTAAGCTCGCCCGTTAATTGATTTTGCAATTGGGGAATTGTCTCGATTTCCGGACGCGAGTAAAATTGTTGCGTTAAGCCGGAAAATTCACTCCATAATTTGGTAAATTCTCCCGTTACGTGGTTTTGCAATTGAGGTATGCTTTCAATTTCCGGACGAGAATTGAATTGTTCTTTTATGCTAGAAATTTGTCCCCACAAATTAGTAAATGCCCCATTGATTTGATTTTGCAATTGGGGAATGCTTTCGATTTCCGGACGTGCGTTAAATTCTTTTGTTAACTCGGTTAGACGAGTTTCTATCCTACTGGTTACGGCTTCCATCTTGTCTTTTAATGTAGGAAGCGTTTCTAATTCTGGGCGAGTATTAAATTCTTTATATATAGTGTAGATTTGTTCGTTTAAATTGATGATTTTGGTTTCGATTTGAGTTTGTAATTTGGGAATTGCTTCGATTTCCGGGCGCGAGTTGAATTGTGCGGTTAAGTTGGATAGCTGGTCGCCCAGATTGATAATTTTGGTTTCGATTTGAGTTTGTAGTTTGGGAATTGCTTCGATTTCCGGACGAGTATTAAATTCTTGAGTTAAATTTGTTAAATGACCTCGTAGATGAGCGATTTCTCCAGTAAAATAATGTTGTAATTTAGGAATAGATTCGATTTCTGGGCGGGAATCAAACTGTTGAGTAAGGTTGGATAGTTGGTCGTCTAGTTTGATGATTTTGGTTTCGATTTGAGTTTGAAGTTTAGGAATAGATTCAATTTCTGGACGAGTATTAAATTGTTTTGTTAAATTAGTAAGCTCTCCCCGCAAATTGGTAAGTTCTCCGGTAAACTGATTTTGTAGTTGGGGAATAGATTCGAGTTCCGGACGGGTATTAAATTCTTGTGCGAGATGAAAAAACCGATCGCCTAAATTACTAACTTCTGCTGCTACCTTATTTTGTAACAGCGCGATCGCGCTATTTGTCTCTTCCCTTAATTTTGGCAGCGTTTCGAGTTCCGGTCGCTGGTCGAACTGTTCGGTTAAGCTGGATAATTGTCCGCCTAAAGAAGAAGTTTCTCTATCTAGCTTATGAAATTGCGCGATCGCGTGACTGTTTCCTTCTTCTACCTGCGCTTGCAAACGGCGTCGATTCAGCAAATTTAACGATAATGCGATCGTCAAAGGAAATGCTGCTACAGCTGCTTGTCCCGAAACTAAAGCCGCCACAGTTCCTACACCAGAAGCAGCAACCGACACATATTCCGTTACATTTAGCCAATTACGCTCTTTAGACATCATATTTAACCCTGTTTTTGGCTTTAGCATCCAGGATTGTATGGATCGCGTCAATACCTAGCTTTCTAACTTAAAAGTAAACCAAAGGTTTTACCTCTCTCTTTAGTTAATCTCCCTGGTTTTAGTTAACCAAACTTAGCAAGGTCAGCATCAGCCAAGGGGAAAAACTAATTAGTAGCGTACCAAAATAACTTCACGTATCGAGTATATTGGTTTACCGCTTCGATCGAAAAATACCATAACAAGCAACTGACAGATTAAAAAATCGCCAGTTGCTTGTTAAACTAACCATTGACAACGGTTTCCGCACTAGCCAGTTGAGGCTGAGAAGGTTGCAGCGCTAGCTTTTCGGCGGCTTGCTTGACGAAAGACTGCAAAAAAGATATTCTCTGGTTTTGCTGAAAAACCTTTGACAGCGTTTCTCGCAAGCGATTGATATTTAAATTATTTTCGCCTTCACTAGAAACCGCATCTTGTTCTTGGAAATACTCGATCAAACTCAATCCGGCAATCCGAGTGAAATAAGCGCCACTCACTCCCTGTACCAGTCCCCCAGCTACAAAAGTAATTGCATTACTTTTGAGAACAGAAGTAATCGTTTGGGTAGACAGTTCGACTAAACCTAGTTTCAGCATTAAACTGCCCATTGTAGTCGCTAATGTTTTCGCTTGTTCTAGAGAAAACTTTTGTTGATAAATGCTACTCAAATCTACAATTAATTGCGCGTTAATTGCACCAGTCGCCACTAAATCTAATGCAGGTACGGGATTGGCGAAAGTCGTCGCCGCCGTAATCCATTGATATTGTTCGATTACGGGTAAAGCTCGATCGCGTCTGACTTCATTTAATACCGATTTAGCTTCTGCTTTCAACGCCAATGCTGCACGCCAAGTAGTAGCTAATACCAGTTGTTGACTTTGCTGGGCAACAATTTGGCTTAATCTTTCCGTCAGGGGAGAAATAGCGGGGACTGATTCTTCTAACCATTCTTTGACAGTTCCATCAACTTGATGCTGGCGAACTTTAATTGCTTGAGGAGAAGTCGCGATCGCCAATACATCTTCTCTTCCCACCATTCCCTGCATCCGTTGCTGTAGCTGTTGCAACACTAATTCTCTTTCTTCCGGTAAGTAGCGGTCTTCCTTATTGAAGACCAAAACCACAGCTTGATTGCTTTCTCGCATTTGCTTCAAAGTCTCGAACTCCGATTCCGTTAAATCGCCTGTAGTGACAAATAACACTAAGTCGGATTTAACCGCGAAAGCATCCGTATCGTTCTCGACTATCGAAGTCGTTTCTGTGGCTGTAAATAAAGCAAGTGTTTCTTTCAGGAGAATAGTTTGGTTAGCTTGGGAAGCCCAGTTAGATTGCAAAAGCTGAATTAAAGTGGTTTTACCAACTGCTTTACCGCCAGTAACCGCTACAGTAATCTCTTTTCTGGTTAATTCTGCCGTTAAAGCGGCTAAATTCTCTCGAAATCGAACAATCGCTTGATGGTTAGGCGATTCTACTTCTAGTTGAGTAATCATCGGTTCTACTTGGGCGATCGCGTTTTCTACCGTAGCGCGATCGATCGCCCACAGATCCATTTGAATCGGTTTATCCTTGCTTTTCCGCTTTTGGAATAACAACAAACCCCCTACCGCTACGATTCCCAATACCCCCACTTCATCCATCTGTCCCGCAAAGTCATCGAAACTTTGCCACAACCACAGCAATAACGTTAGTCCAAGTCCCCCTACCAAAATGGGACGCCGCAAAATACTAGCCATAATTTTTTTGTATATCTATATATTTCGATAGTTTCTCGCCAATTTATTATACTGCAAGGGCTGTAGCTGCTTTAGCCGATCGTCATTAAGCTGAGATTGCTTCTGTCTGTTTTCGCTAAACAATTTTCTACAAGTATATCTTGGCGTTTCCGCAGTCGTGATCTCAGTCACTCTCAAGCAGTTAACTAAGTCACTCAAAACTTTAGATAATCATCACAATAGCTTCATGTTTTAGTCACCCAATCCAGAGGGAAGGTTATCGATAATAAAGTCATAGAGTTCAAGCAAACATCATGTCTAACCAAGTAAACCTCCTTCCCTACGCCCTCGCCGATTTGTTCGCTGAAGTTGTTAGCACTGGACGCATTACAGTTGCCGATCGCTATGGAATCATGGCTGCATTGTTAGACAACACCCTCAGCGAAGAAGAATACTCTATGGTCGATCGTCTGCTGTACGGAATACGCCGGGGTTGGTTGCAAGTAGTAAACGATATCTCTGTCGTAGCTTAATTGCGATCGATTCCTTTTATATTCTCAAATTATTTATCTCTCACATCCAGGCCAACACAAAAGAAAATATTTATTAAATAAATTGAAATAAAATTTTTATCCAAAAAGCTTTAAACTCCTCAACCATACTAATCAAAGGTTAAAATCGATCTTTATTTTTTCAGCTATTCACCGTTCATTCCTACAAAAAATCAACCGCAAATAGCCAAACCATATAAATATCGGTTTTCCCTTCAGGAAATCAAGTTAAGGAGTTTAACAGCGTTTCGCCTCAAAAATTGAATTGATATCGCCAAAATATCAAAATTGTTTAACAATTTTCTATTTTGAAAAAACGGCTTTAACTTTATTTACCTTGAAGTCAAAGCAGGCCGATCTAGTAAGCGCTGCAAGCTAGGTAAATAAGCTTGCCGTGCCGCAATTACTTCTGCGAGATCTGGCATTTCCTGCCAGCAGTGGGAGCAGAACCAGTAAACGCGGCTGTGCCGAATATGACGGACTAATTCATTAGAGCAACAAATACATTTACTCACGGCTATTCTCCCCTAAATATAAAGTGTAAATTTCCGTCTTGATATCAGAAAGGTAAAATAATACTTTTGTAACTATTTACCAAACTCATATCTCAGTATTTATAGTTAATTTTTCTTTATGAAATCCTGGCTCAATGAGTCATTGAGGTTGCCTTTGGTTACAGAGTAAACCAAAAATATGGAGATTTCGTGGAGAAGAAAGTTTTCTATTTCCTATTAGATTTGATTTCACAATATTTTTCTGTCAAGATTGCAACAAAATTAATAATATTTAATTTATGAATTATATCATGAGATACAAAATTGATTTTAAATGTATTGCAGTTTACTAAATTCCCTAATCAGTATAAATTTTTCTTTTGGTAACTACGAATAATAGATAAAGGTATTAATCTCTAGGCTATTTTAACTTTCCTTAAAGTAAGTAAGATTACTACTATTCTATTCAACTATAGCGATCCTAAATGAATTGCGAACAACTAAATGCCACCCTAGTACTCCCCTTGGTAAGGAGAAGACTAGGGTGGGGTTGATTACTCAAATATGATCGCTATATTGCCAAAATTATTATTTTGATAAAGTAAATAGGTATTGGGTCCAGAGTAAAGATTAATGACGCTCAAGCAATTGACAACAGATTCCAGTTACATCAAGCAAGGGATAAAAACCCGGTTTTTTGAAGAAACTGGGTTTCTAGCTACATCCTTGACACTCCGCGCCGTGAACGGACGCGGATTCTTAAGAGATAAAAATCCTTAAAGGGTTAGCCAAAAACCCGCTAGACACTCGCTCAAAATTGAGTCTGTGCTTACTTTTTACCAAAATATTAGCACTGCCGTTTAGA
>DATNQN010000011.1 GCA_036703985.1 Leptolyngbyaceae cyanobacterium | reverse complement strand
TGTACCATTTGTTAGTTGAATATCTATATTAGATACGCCGCTAGTATCGCCAGTGCGATTAATGGTAACGGCAACACCAATAACAGCACCATTTTCATTTACTTGATAATTCGCTTGAGAGAAAGCGACTGTGGGGGGAGTGTCATTATCTATAATGGTGAGAGTAGCAGTGTTTTGCGTACCAATGTTTGTATTGGTGCTGGCATTAGCTAAGGTGAGGGTAAGATTTTCATTTCCTTCAAATAAACTATCTTCTGTGATGGGAACGACAACAGTTTTAGAAGTTTCGTTGGCGGCAAAGTTGATAGTTTGAGTTGTATTGTTAAAATCAACTCCACCTGTAGCGGTTCCGTTTATTAGTTGAATATCTACACTTGCAGTACTAGTAGTAACGCCAGTTCGATTTAAAGTAACGGCAACACCAACTACTGAACCGTCTTCATTGACTTGATAGTTTGCTTGAGAAAATTGGATGCTGCTGTCGTTGTCGATGATTTCTAATGTAGCGGTATTCTGAGTACCGATTGCGGTATTTGCACTGGCATTAGCTAAGGTAAGGGTGAGATTTTCATTGCCTTCAACTAAATTATCTTCTGTGATAGGAACGACAACAGTTTGAGAAGTTTCGTTGGCGGCGAAGTTGATAGTTTGAGTAGTAGCAGTGAAGTCAATTCCGCCTGTGGCAGTTCCGTTTGTTAGTTGTACATCTATACTGGATGTGTCTGTGGTAACGCCAGTTCGATTTAAGGTTATAGCAACACCAACTACTGAACCGTCTTCATTGACTTGATAGTTTGCTTGAGAGAATTGAATGCTGCTGTCGTTGTCGATGATTTCCAGGTTGGCAAACTGTTTGGTGGCTTCGATGACTGTGTTGGCACTAGAACTAACTAATTTAAAGTTAAAATTTTCGTTACCTTCAACTAAGCTATCTTCGATGATGGGAATAACAATGGTTTTTGTCGTTTCGTTAGCAGCAAACGCGATCGTTTGGGTGGTGTTATCGTAATCTATACCACCGATAGCTGTAACATCACCCTTAAATTCTACATCTACAGTAGATGCAAAAGATGTATTTCCCGTCCGGTTAATGGTAATAGCTGCGCCAACTACTGTACCGTTTTCTTCCACTTGATAATTAGCTTGAGAAAATCCTACAGTGCTGTCGTTATCGGCAATTGTTAGACTAGCTTGATTATTAGTGCCATTGACAATGTAATTCGTGCCATTGTCAAGTTGAATATTTACTGTTTCACCTGGGTCAACTATACTGTCATCGACGGGAACTATATTAATAGTGGCTGTATCTTTTCCAGATGCAATAACGAATTGGCTGCCACCGAAGCTGCTAATATTATCGCCACCAAAGATATTAAAGTCGCCAGGGTAATTAGCTGTACCGAGACCGACGAATGTGTAGTTAATAGTTAAACCGCCAACGGGTGCGGGACTGCTCAACTGAATATTAAATGTGCCTTTGGTAGCGCCTTCTTCTTCGGGATTTGTGCCAGCAGTAATCGAAACTTCTGGCGCTTGCACTACGCCGCTGATGTCGAAATTAAATGGGTTTTCGTCGGCGTCGTTGTTGCCAAAAGATATATTGCCGTTGAAAGTGCCTGCATTGTTGGCGTCGAGTTTAACTGCAAGGGTTGTTGAGTTACCGGCAGCAATGGTGGTACTGCCAAAGGGACTTGCTAAGCTAAAACCGGTACCCGTGAGGGACAATGTATCTAAGGTTAAGTCGCTAAAACCGATGTTTTTGACAGTGAAGGTTTTGGTAATGGCAGTACCTAGAGGAGTGGTGCCGAAGTTAAGGCTACCCGTGTTATCTGGGATGTCGGTAGCTGTTTCTAATACTTGGATTTCTGGGATGTTGTTGCTAGTGCCAAGGGTGGCGGCTTGTTTGCGGAAGTCAGTGGCGTCATCGTCGGTGTCCGTACCGTTGGGAACGCGGGCTGCTGCTTCATCACCGATTTTAGTTGCCCCACCTGAAAATTGTGCTTTGTCGATGACCGCACCGCCAGCGTCTTTTAGTACGATCGCGATCGAGTTATTCATCTGACCCGAACTAGCTACGTTACCCAGTACCAGGTAATCGCCTGCTTTCGTGTTGGTGAAGCTACCGCCACCGCTACCGATATAATTCGATATCTGAAATGCGCCGCCAGCAACCAAAGTGCCAGTTACGGGAGAACTGTCGGAAAGTTCGATCGTAGCCCCGGTGAGATTCAGTCCATCCTTGGTGATGTAGAGTTCTACCCATTCGTCATTAGTTCCGGCAGTACCGCCTGGATTGGGATTGGTAAAGTTGCCCGCACTCCAGTCTTGTTGCGGTTCGGTAACGACTTCGTTAATTAATACCGCGCCCGGTGCAATGGGTGCGGTGACGGGGACTGCGATCGAAAACTCGGAGGTGTTATTGCTGGGGTCGGTGGCAGTAGCGGTGATATATTGACCGGCAGCCACCGCAGTGGCAAAGTTGGGTGTAAAGCTGGCATTGCCGCTGGCGTCGGTGGTGACGGTAGTCGAGCCCAGGAATGTCTGACCCTCGCCATAGCCAGTCGGATCTGAGGTAGCGTTACTGAAGAATTGCAGCGTGAAATTGGTACTTGCCGCGCCGTTGAATGTTCCTGCCACACTGGTACTAGTGCCATCGCTGGTAGCGCCAGTTAACACCGGGTAATTTTGCAAGTTGTTCGCACCCGTGTCTGCGTCGCCAGTATCGTTGGCTTGTACTCCGTCATTCCCCAAATCGATTCCCAATCCAGTGTTGGAAAAGATGGAGTTACCCAGGATGCTATTACCAGTACCAGCAGAACTCTGAATCGATACTCCGTCAGCACCGCTAAATGCTATGGTATTACCCGCAGTTGTGGAACCGATCGCATTATTAGCAGCATTGGTGAAAATCGCAATTCCATGACTGCCATTTCCCAGCGCACTCGTGCCATCAGCTTTCGTGCCGATGTAGTTGCCGAGTACTTGATTTCCCGTGGCGCTGTTGGTACTTATGTTGACGCCGCTTGAATTGTTGCCAGAAATGATGTTGCGTGCGCCTGCGACTGTTCCGCCGATCGTATTGTTGGCTGAGATGATGCTGACGCCGCTAAAAGTATTGCCTAAATCGACATTGCCAGTAATGTCGGTGCCGATATAGTTTCCTTTTACCTGATTATTATCAGCACTAATAACGACACCGTTATTATTGCCGGAAATTATATTCCGCGCCGCTGCTGTTGTTCCTCCGATGATGGTATTGCTGGCGATCGTATTCACCCCATCACCGGAGTTTCCTAATATAGAAGTGCCGTTGACATCAGTACCGATTAAATTACCGAGGATTTGATTTCCCGTGGCAATAGAAGTACCAATCGTGATGCCTCTACCAGCGTTGCCGGAAATCAAATTACCCGCACCTGTTGCCGTTCCTCCGATAATGTTGTTGGGAGCAGAGACAATTACACCGCCAAAAAAGGAGTTGCCTATACTAGCAGTCCCAGTGGCATTGGTGCCGATGTAGTTGCCGAGAATTTGGTTGCCAGTGGCGGTGTTGCCTATAACGTAGATGCCGCTATTGTTGTTGCCGGAAATGATGTTTCGCTGGGCAGCTGTCGTTCCGCCGATCGTGTTGTTGGCAATATTATCGATCCGTATGCCATCGATTGCGTTACCTAGATCGATCGCACCATTAACATCGGTGCCGATGTAATTCCCTTCAATAATATTGTTGCCATTGGTCTGCAAAAGAATACCACTTTGAGTAAAGCGATTAATTACCAATCCGCGCACAGTACTGTTGCCAGCAGTAATGGTTAAACCGTTGGTACTAACCCCTGCATTCGTACCATCGAGTTCGATAATGGGAGTAGTGGTAAATCCCGGTTGTGTGGTGCCGTCAATAATGATTGACTGAGTGATGGTGGGTAAGGCAGACGTGGGTGCGATCGTTTGTGCACCAGAACCAATATTGAAGCGGATCGTATCTTGTGGATTGGCAGTGACGGGATTAACGTTGATATTGGCGAAATTAATCGCAGAACGCAAACTACCGATCCCGTTATCGTCGTTGGTATTAGTTACAACATAAGATGAGGTGGCTTCGTAAGCACCGATATCTGCCTTGGTACCGCTGTTGACTCCGCCGACTCGTTCTCCTCCCCGCTGGTCTATGATTGGCGCATCGGCATTGTTAGCAGCATCAATGGCGACACTGCCAGCAATCAATGCGTGTGTTTGAGTCGATCCGCCGTTATTCGCTAGGGTGGGATTGAGTACGCTGGCGGCAGCAAAGCCTGTAATATCGCTACCAAAGCCAGTGCTATCAGTGGTATCCCCAATTATGTTGGCATTATTGCTGGTAAAAGTTCCAGAAACATCAAGGCCGTTGGTAGCTGTGTTGCCAATGACGATCGAGTTTTGAACGGTAGCGTTAGCACTGTTAAATATGCCGCCACCGGAAGCAGTGGAGGTGTTAAAAGCGATCGTACTATTCGTCAGAGTAAGATTAGCTTGATTGCGATTGCGAATACCGCCACCATCACCATCGGCAGTATTGCCGCTTACGGTACTGTTAATTAACGTCAGAAAAGTTGAACCTGCAACATTTCCGCCATCATTCTCAATAGCGCCACCGTTAGGATTGGGCGCACCGGATGCTATATTGTTGCTAAAGGTACTGTTCTCAATCGTTATGGTGCCTTGAAAATTGAGAATAGCACCACCATCGTCTCTTGCTTGGTTG
Source organism: Leptolyngbyaceae cyanobacterium (assembly GCA_036703985.1). Classification (GTDB taxonomy): domain Bacteria; phylum Cyanobacteriota; class Cyanobacteriia; order Cyanobacteriales; family Aerosakkonemataceae; genus DATNQN01. The sequence continues at coordinate 91,829 of DATNQN010000011.1, read as the reverse complement.
TTAGTAAAAGTGCTGTTGCTAATTGTGACACTGCCATTAGTGTTTAGGAGTGCGCCTGCATCACCGCCGTACCCACCAGCCTGAACTCTTGCGTTTGTCAGGGTGAGATCGTTAAGTGTTAAATTGCCACCAGTATTAACCCTAAATATACGAAAATCATTATTATCACCCGTAATCTTCGCGCCATTACCATTAATTGTGATGTTAGAAGTGATAACTGGTAAACCAGTGTTTCCCCAATTGAAGTCATTTTCAGCAGTTAAAGCTGCATCCAAGTTGTAGGTATTGCCAGCAGAAAGGACAATAGTATCAGCGCCGCTACCTGTCTCTCCCAAATCGGTGGTTGTATCGTTGTTAGCTGCGATGATTGCCTCACGCAATGTGACTAAACCATCACCAGAAGTTGTGTTGTCCGCAGTGCTGTTAACTCTGAGGGTTCCCAAAACAGCGTTATAAGCTATCACCCCTACTTGAAATGCTAGGGGTGCTTCAATTAGTCCGCTATTAACTTCTAAATCCCAGTCCCCGTCAAGTGCCGCACTTCCCGTCAGGTCATCGGATGCGGCAATATCTGCACCCGTTAATTCACTGAGTTGTTGTATGAAAGCGACACCGTTTTCTCCCGCTGCGACGTGGCAACCGTAGAGAAGGATATCAGCATTATCACTGAAGGAATTTCGCCATTGCTGCAATTGATTCTCATATATGTGGAGATTTTGAGAGTTCAATTGGGCGTTACCAAATTGTAAGCTCCCAGGACTGCCATGCGAAACGATGTGAAGCGCATTTATATTATTCCGCAAAGACAGACTATCAGTAATTTGCTCTATTTCATCTATCTGAGGATAGAGAATAATTACTTCAATTCCTGGCACAACTGATGCCGCAAGGCTTTGATAATCGGGAACTGTCGAATCAATGAAAACGATCGAATTCGTATTTTTGCTAGTACTGATGCTGTTTGGCATAGCGAAACCTTTTCTCGACTAGTTCCCGGCTTAAATAATTAATTATTTTGATCAATTTAAATATTATTATTTCGCAAAGTCATTCCAAAATTTGCAAAAATTTATGAAATCTTGACTTTTAATTTCTATATAAGTAATTTCACGTTCTTGACAATTTCAGCAATACTGAGAAATTTGCGATCGGCTAGTCCGAGAAATACAGGAAATTACAGTTACCTGAAGTACAGAATAGAAACCCGGTTTCTTCAAGAAACCGGGTTTCTAAGTACCAGATTTACCTGGAAAGCGCTATATATATTACACATTCCCAGAAATTAAAGGTGCGTAGCCTATAAACATTGTAGGGAAATTTCATAAAACGTCTCTACAATGTTTCATTTTCCATTAGTTATTTGTCTCCTCTGACAAAAGTTTTACTCATCCAGGTAACCTACAATAAAAAATGTTTCTAGGTAGGAATTACGTTAAAGGAAATGCAAACGCGATCGCTATTTCCCTGAAACGGAATTGTTGAATGCCAAAAATAAGAAGGAAACATCACCAGCAAACCTTCTTCTGGTTTAACTGTATACTTTTCTATTTTCTCTTTTTCGGTTAATTTAGGAAACAAATTACCAAAATTCAAACATCCTTCTCCATCACTATTTTGCTTTACGCTATCCGGAATTTGAACGTAATAAACACCGCTAACAAAACTTTCCGGGTGAATGTGGGAGTTTTGAAATCCTTCCGGTTCAAGCACTACCGCCCAACCGCTTAACGTCCAATCAGATGGAATTTTGGCAAAAAAGCCTGTTTGGGAATTAGCAGCACAATTTTTTAAATATTCACGCAAACGAACATTGATTATTTCCTGTAAAGTAGTAATTACTAGTGAATTATCAGTAAATATCTCGTAAGTTTGTTGACCTTTATTTAAAGGTTTACCAACCCGATCTTTTAAGAGAGTTGGATGATTGTAGATATAATCTTTTAGGGCTGCATTGTAATCACTTAAATTTTCCCATCCTGCGGGTTTATCTAATTGATATCTAGCTACCAGTCTCCCATAATCAAAAATTATAGAAGCATCATCAATTCGTTCTTTATCTTGCAATGCTAAACCAAGATGGGCATAAGCTTTTACACTTCTCGAATTGATTTCACAAGCTTGCTCGAATTGAGCAATTGCTTCTTCTAAATCGCCACATTCCCGCAGCCCGATGCCCAAATTAACGCGAGATTTTGCGGAATTAGAGTCAATTTTAAGAATATTTTGATAAACTTTTATTGCTTCTTGCCACTTTGATTGCTTAGCGAATACATCGCCCAATCCCGCCATTGCTTTGAGGGAAGTCGGCTGTTTTTTCAACGCCATATTATAGCACCCGATCGCCTCATCATCCTGCCCTTTTTGACTCAAAATAAAGCCCAGATTAATATAAGCATCTGGTGAGTTAGAATCTAACTTAACTACTTCTTGATAACAAGCAAGTGCGACATCTATTCTACCTTGTTCGTAAAAAACTGCCCCGATATTAGAAAGACATTCCGTAGAATAAGGATTAATTTGTAAAGCTCTTTCATATACTGATTGCGCTCCTTTCAAATCCCCTTTTTGATACAGCGTCATTCCTAATGATGTGATGGCTTCCCAAAAATTTGGTACTACCGATAATCCAAGTTGATAAGAACTGATTGCCTCATCTAACAAACCAATTCCTCGTAATAAATGACCGAGTGCTACGTGGGCGCGGGGATGCTGGGGATTTGCATTCACGGCTTTCTTAAAAGATGCGATCGCATTTTCCACCATTTCTTTTTCCGTAAAAGCAACTCCCAAATTAAAATAAGTATCTGCATATTTATCATCTACTTTCAAAGCATTTTGATAACATTTAATTGCTTCATCAAACTGATTAATAGAACGATATGTATTTCCCAAATTATTCAGATAACCAACATTATTTGGTTCCGCCTTTGCTGCTGCTGAAAGTAACGCAATTGCCCCTTTGTAGTCACCTTTTTGTGATTTTAGTAAACCCAAACCATTTAAAGCTTTTGGATTTTTAGATTCTACCTGCAAAATTTGTTCGTACATCAATTCTGCCTGCGCTAACTGCCCTCCCCGATGCAGAGAAAGCGCATAAGATAAAGCATTCGGCGGTAAATTATGGGTTGTTAAAAAAGGGTTAGAAAAACTTTTCTCTGGGCTTTTACCTGCTTTTCTTTTTTGTTTTTTATTCATGTGTTCACCCCTGATAGTATCTCAAAAGTTATGGGAATTTAATGTTTTGATGTTTTTACCATTTAAGTAGGATGGCAGAAATAAACGCAGATGGGCAGGACGGGTAAGATAAGCGAGTAAAACCTTTGTATATCAAGCACTATAACTAAACCCGCCCCTACAAATCTACCTCCGTTTTTTCACACCTACCTACTTAACTTGGTAAATTTATTGGAATATTTTATTTCAAACTAGAGCCAAATCTCTCTAAAATCATAGTTGAAAAACGTGTTGATGAATTATTCAAAACCTGGGTTGCTTGAGATGGCTAAATGAAAAGCCTAATTTTGCCATGTCAGAAACCCGATTTCTCATTTTACAGGCAATTTTAAAACACTCCTAAGCTTCGGCAATTCCAGATTAACCTGGAAATGAGAAAATTACCAAGTATAGGGAAATCTCATCAAAGGGTCATAATCAACTTGGATGCCTAGCCAATAAAGACATTGTATGCCACTTCTATCCAACCGTTTTAGGTCACAAACCTTTAATTTTTGGAAAAGTTCGCTGTATCATGTTTTGCCAGCAGAATTTTTATTATATACAAATTAGCTGAAATAATATCAACCTTTCTATTCTAGTAGTCCGCCAAAGTAGTTTTGAGGGGTTAAAGAAACCCGGTTTTTTAGAAAAACCGGGTTTCTGGCGCTCCCACAACCAATCAGCAGCTATTAAAATAAAAATCTTGTAGAGGGCTAAAAAATCAAATACAAATACAAAGGAAAGGGCAACATGAACATTCGGATCGCGGAAGAATCTGATATTCCAGAACTGGCAGCACTTTATGAAAAAACCGTATTAGCGATCGCACCTCAACGCTACTCTCAAGCTCAAACCGAAATGTGGGCATCGTTTGCATCGAATGCGAGTTTTCACGAGTTTATCTTGAATCCAACTACATTTGTCGCCACTGATGAAACGGGAATTGTAGGTTTTGCAGCGATTGCCGAAGATGGTCACGTGAATTCGGCTTATGTAAGATGCGATCGCATTCATCAAGGAATCGGTTCTACTCTGATGCAGCACGTTTTAGATTATGCCAAAAACCACAATATTCAGCGTTTATATGCAGAAGCCAGTGAATTTAGCTTAGGCTTGTTTAAGAAATTTGGCTTTCACCTCTACGATACGGAAATTGTCGATCGTCAGGGAGTAAAGTTTAAAAGATATTTAGTTGAGCGAAATTTGTCATAACCGAACAACTAAAAGCCTAATATGCCAATCAAAATTCCCTTCCGCTTTGAGAGCGAACCTCTACTTTGGGCTGTAGAGAATATTTACACAGAGGCTGAATGCCGCAACTTCATTGAACTGATTGAGGAATCATCTCCAACTCTGGCTACCAATAACCCTCTTTATCGAGATCAAGACCGGGTAATTAGAGACGATCCAAAAATTGCGGAGGAATTGTTTCGCCGTCTGCGTCCTCATCTACCAGCGCAAATTAACCAACTTAGATTAGTTGGCCTCAACGATCGTCTCAGAATGTATCGCTACCGCGAAGGCCAGCGATTCGAGCCACATATGGATCACTGGTATCGTCCAAGCGAGAATAGAATTTCTTTGCATACTGTTCTGGTTTACTTCAATCATAACTTTGACGGAGGAGAGACACGATTCTGCGAGCAAATAGAGCAGACAATCAGACCTAAGAGTGGGATGGCTGCGATTTTCCAGCACAAGATTCGTCATGAAGGATGTGTTGTGCGCCAGGGGATAAAATACGCGATGCGAACAGATGTGATTTATGAGGGGGATGAGCAAATTGTGGAAGTGGGTATACACTAATGAGTGAAATTCAATCGATCGTGACCTACAAGATCGGTTAGCGATCGCATATTCTTTATCTTGGGCGAAGGTTTACTGCAAATGTCACCCAAGGAGCGTTTGCAAGTCTATCTCGCATCATCTCCTCATCATTTACTTTTTCTTTAATAATCCGTCCCTCAAATACCACCGTCACTTCATCCGATTGGAAACACCAAGGCTCTACCGATAACTGAGTTGGGTTATTATCAACTGGCATCAGTGTTAAAGTCGTTTCCCCCGTTGCTGATGGCACTTTTTCAACCTGCTTTTGTGCGGTTACGCCCATACAAATGAGCAGAGACAACGCATCCCAAGTCGCAACTAGTTTTTGATTGCGAACAATTACTTCCGGGGTAACATACGGTTGATAAGTCGGATCTTGCTTTAATCTACCGATCAGATCCTGTTGAAATTGCTTTTCTTGTTGCAAAAATGCTTCCACGATTCGCTTCGATTCCGGCGACTTTTTCCAGTGGGTGAAGCGTTCGTACAATCCCGTTCCATGTAGCGAAACCAACAATGCTGCATATCGTCCCATCGGCATTGCCAGTTGTTTTGCCCCAGCCCATAGTTTTGTATGGACTTCCGGTGCAACTTCTGAAAAACTGTGAGGATATCCCGTATCGGGATTAAGTGTTGGAGCAGATTCCCAAGGTAACCAACCGATGTCATGCTGTTCGGCACCCAAACAAACCGCTTCATAAGGAGCAACTTCGCCAAACATCTGATTACCCCAAACCTGCGCCATTTGCCCAGAAACCCAAGCATGGTTAGGCTGAGTAATACAAATCCGATTTTCATCGATGGTGCGATACAACATAGCTGCTCCGATTTGCGCGATCGTTATATTCACACTCTAGACTTCAGAAAGGGCAAATGGCTTTCTATCGCAAGTTAGGATTGAGGAGGATAAGGAGTTGCGATCGAACTATGGCAAAACAGGAAAAACCCCTCGCGGGAGAAGCACTAATTAAAGAAGTCTGTCGGCGGATTCGGGTTGCTCGTAGCTACTGGGACGCACATAATAATGCTGCCTGTCGCGGAGAACGAGAAAAAGCATTAGCTCTTTACAACACCCTCACCAAAGAACAAAAAGACCAGATTCCCCAACAGTTACGGGTATGGTTGCGCTACCGCAGCGAAAAATACTTTGGCGCACATCGAACACCTCCTAAAAGTAAAAGGATGAAGGATAAAGGATGAATTCAGAATTCAGAATTCAGAATTCAGGAGTCAGAATTTTGAATTCACAAATTTCCCTTTTTCCTTTCCTCTCTTTCCCCTTTTTCTCTAACTTCTCACTCTTTCAATTGATTGTTTTCCATTTTCGTATTTACCAACTGCACGGTATCGGCAAACTTAGAAAACTTATCAGCCACGTTATTTCTAAGTAAACAATTTTCTAACACGATGGGTTGGCTGTTTTCCACCTCGAATAAACTAGGTTCGTATCCTTTGCAAATGTTGCGATCGAAAACGCAATCTTTGAATGCGATCGGGCCAGGAGAGCCTTGGATATAAGTTAAAGTAAATACATCCACGTTGCTGTGGAACTGACAGCGATTGGCGGTGAAGTTTTTCATGCCATTTAAACTGACGATGCCATAGGTGCATTCTTTAATCACGGAATCGTTAATGACAATGCGATCGCTGTTATATGCTTCGATACCATAAGTACCAGAACCAAATAAAACCGATTTATCGATTTGCACATTTTGGCAATTACTAGTATAAATCACGCTACCGCGACAATACCCTTTCTTTGGCCAATGACCCGATTCCACATTATTAATAGTAATGTTGCGGCAGTTATCAAACTTGAGTACTGCGGCATAGCGAAATTCACTGGAGACGAGAGAACGTTGGTTGGTAGCGCTGGTAATGGTAAGGTTCTCAACATTTTTAACGATTAATTCGTAGCCATCAAACACTTGACTCATCGCTGCATGAGTCCATTCTAGTTGGGGATTGAGGCTGGATAAGTTGTATTGAGGTGCAGTTAATCTGATAGTGCGATTTGAACCAATGGCACGAAAGAAATCTTCAGGAGTACTTACTTCAATGATAGGTGATGCAGATGAAGACGCAGAAGAAACACGAGTGATGATACTAGCACCAGTAACACTAGCTAATAAGCCCCATAATACTTTTCGTCTTTTCAATGTCATGGCGGTTGATTAATCTCCAAATAATGTCTATTTTGCTTGTTTACGCCAAGAATTGATACAAATAGGTAGGGGTAGTTTTAGCAAAAGAGTGCAAATTCCCACTGATACAGCGTTTTCCAGGTGAATGCGGTACACTCCAAACCCGGTTTCTTGAAGAAACTGGGTTTTTATCCCGTCGCATCACTCTTACACTGCCAATGCAACCTGACACGATATGATTTACCAACAATTGAGCAACTATAGCGATCCTATTTAAATAATCAACCCCACCCTAGCCCTCCCCTTGGTAAGGGGAGGGCTAGGGTGGGGTTTAGTTGTTCGCAATTCATTTAGGATCGCTATATAAATTAGACATCTCCGCTAATCCCATCACGTTACGATAATGAGCTTCAATTTCACTAACAGTTTGAGATTGGCGATTATTCACCCACTGACTGCGGGCAAATAATTCCTGTTTTAAATTATCAATATTAATTGTTTTTACTTCCCCATTACTAACAATTCTTTGCCCGTTTATCCAAATGCTATCAACTACTTGAGTAGGACGACCTAAGATTAGTAAACCGATCGGGTCTGTACGAGGCAGTAATGATAAATTAGTAAGATCGTAAAGTACCAAATCGGCTTTTTTTCCAACCGTTAAAGAACCGAGTTCATCGGCTAAATTTAATCCTTTAGCACCTCCCAATGAAGCCATTTCTACTGCTTGGCGGGGTGTAATCCAGTGGCGATAATCTAAATCGGTGACATTGTGTAGAATCGAACCCATTTTGATTGCTTCCAGTAAATCTTGGGAATCGTTACTAGACGCACCATCGCAACCAAAAGAAACATTGACTCCGGCTTCTCGATATTTCAAAATCGGTGCGATTCCGCTACCCAGACGCAAGTTACTAAGGGGATTGTGAACGACGGTAGATCGAGTTTCTGCCAGAATTTCAATATCGCGATCGGTTAAATGTACGCAGTGGGCTAAAGAAGTGAGGGGACTGAGATAGCCGATTTCCTTTAAATGTTCGACGGCGCTACAACCGTATTTTTCTTGGGCTAATAGTTGTTGGGCTTTCGTTTCTAATAAATGGGAATGACGACATAAATTATAGCGATCGCTTAATTCAGCACACCCGGTAAACAACGCATCCGAACATAATTGAATGCCCGTTGGCGCTACTGCAATATAAATTCCTTCTGCTGGGTTATGAAATTGTTTGACTGCTTCTTCAATTAATTCTAAAGTTGCTTGAGTAGAACGAATATAAGGGGCGTGTTCTTTTTCAGTACCGCCATTAGGAACCCCAGCCGTGAGAGATTCATCTTGAATTAACGGGGCAACAAAAGCGCGAATCCCTACTTCTTTATATGCGCGAACGGCAGATGCGATCGTTTCTATTTCTTTACCGGGAATTAAAACTAAATGATCGACAACGCTAGTACCTCCCGACAGTAAAGTTTCTACTGCCGTACCTAAAGCCGTCCAATAAATTTGCTCTAGTTCCAGTGGAATAAAATCGTATAATTCTGCCAACCACAATTCTAAAGGAAACGGGGGTATTGCACCCCTTTGCCACATTTCTGATGAGTGAGTGTGGGCGTTAAAAAAGCCGGGAAGCAGCAGTTTATTTTGGCAATTGACGGCGGTTCCTCGGACTTCTAAATGGGGGGAAATGGCAGAAATGCGATCGCCCTCAATCTGCACGTCCACGGTAGCATAACCGCGATCGATCCCAATTAAAGCTTGTTGAAGAGTAAAACTCACAAATCTAACCTTTTAGTTAAGAATTACAAAAATTTTTGCGGATTGGCAGTAAATAGTAGTATGCAACACAACAGTCGAATTTAACTGATTTAAGATCTCACTCATGAATCGACCCTTGCGTACTTTGGGCGTAGCCCCCAATGCTTGGGCAGTGGATGCGGAAATTGCCGACATCACCCGCCCTCCCATCAAACCCCATCCGATTATCCTACCGACAGCAACTAAAAAGCTACACCTAGATTTAGCAAAATCAGCCATTTTAGTGATTGATATGCAGAATGATTTCTGCCATCCCGACGGCTGGTTATCCCACATCGGTGTAGATGTTACCCCTGCCAGAAGTCCGATCGATCCCCTAAATAATTTATTACCAGAATTACGAAAAGTTAACATTCCCGTCATTTGGATTAATTGGGGAAATCGCCCCGATTTACTAAATATTAGTGCAGGATCGCGTCACGTTTACAACCCCACAGGTGAAGGCGTTGGTTTAGGCGATCCCTTACCCAAAAACGGCGAAAAAGTTCTCATGGCAGGTAGTTGGGCGGCAGCAGTAGTTGATGAATTAGATCGAAAACCAGAAGATATCCACGTTGATAAATACAGAATGAGCGGTTTTTGGGATACTCCTTTAGATAGTATTCTGCGTAATTTAGGAAAAACTACTCTCTTTTTTGCCGGCGTAAACGCAGATCAATGCGTAATGGCGACTCTGCAAGATGCCAATTTCCTTGGCTATGATTGTATTTTAGTGCAAGATTGTACCGCTACTACTTCCCCAGAATATTGTTGGCAAGCCACCATTTATAACGTTAATCAATGTTTCGGGTTCGTTTGTGATTCTCAAGCTATATTAAAGGCAATTAGTAAATAGTCATTGGTCATTAGTCATTAGTGGATAATAGGCAAATTACCAATGACCAATGACTAATGACAAATGACAAATGACAAATAACAAATTACCAAAACAAACCATCCTATGACAAACCATTGTATGATTCCGGTGGTGAAATCTCCCAGAGACTATCAAGCATTTCGCATCAGTCCCCAAGATACAAATCGGTTAGCAATAGTTTTCGATCCTGCCACTGCTAATATTTCCTTAACTTTATGCGTAGAAATTTTTGATGTGGGGGGAAAAACACCACCCAATCGTCATAATATGGCAGTTGAAATGTTTTTTGTGATCAAAGGAGAAGGAAAGGCAACTTGTGATGGCAAAACCGTTCCTCTTCGCCCCGGTGACAGCGTACTAGTACCGCCAACGGGAACTCACGTCATAGAAAATACTGGTTCGGAAAGATTGTATGCCCTTTGTTTTATGGTTCCTAATGAAGATTTTGTCGAATTAATTCGCAGCGGTACACCTGTAGAATTAGATGAAGAAGATTTAAGAGTTCTCCGTCGTACAGATGCGTTAGTTCCTTGTTAATAAAGTGAGTTATTACAGAAACCCGGTTTCTTGAAGAAACCGGGTTTCTCTTATCCACTACATTCAACTAAAAAACTTTAATAGACAAAATTCTGACTACTTACCGCTTATACTAAACAATGACAAATGATAAATGACAAATGACCAATAACCAATGACCAAAGAAACCGTTTCTATGTTTACCCGCGATGGGGTGCGTTTAGACGCGGATGTTTACCGTCCGGATGGTGAGGGTACGTATCCGGTATTGCTGATGCGGCAACCTTACGGAAGATCGATCGCATCTACAGTAGTATACGCCCACCCCACCTGGTACGCATCCCACGGTTACATTGTAGTCATTCAAGACGTGCGAGGACGCGGTACATCAGAAGGAGAATTTCAACTATTTGCTAATGAAATAGAAGACGGTTTCGATACAGTTAATTGGGCAGCTAATTTACCCGGTAGCAACGGCAAAGTGGGAATGTATGGCTTTTCTTATCAAGGCATGACACAACTTTATGCCGCCATTAGCAAACCCACCGCCCTCAAAACAATTTGCCCTGCTATGATTGGCTATGATTTATATAGCGATTGGGCATATGAAAATGGCGCATTTTGTTTGCAATCAAATCTCGGTTGGGCAATCCAATTAGCAGCAGAAACCGCTAGATTGCGAGGAGATGAAAAAGCTTATCAAGCCCTTTACGCTGCATCTCGCACCTTACCATTACATGATTTAATTCCCGCTTATCCAGAAATAATTAAATATTTAGCACCAGATTCCTATTATCATGATTGGATCGCCCGTCCCAAATCAGATAAATATTGGCAAAAGCTATCTCCTAAAACTTACTTTCAAGATGTAGATTTGCCCATGTTGCACGTCGGTGGATGGTTCGATACTTATTTGCGGGGTACGCTTAATTTATACAAAGATATGGCGTCTCGTAGTAGCTATCCGCAATATTTGTTAGTTGGCCCTTGGGCGCATCTTCCTTGGACTAGAAAAGTCGGTGCAGTAGACTATGGTAAGGCAGCAGCTAATCCAATAGACGAGTTACAAATTCGCTGGTTCGATCATTTTCTCAAAGGAATTGATACTGGATTATTAAAAGAATTACCTGTTTCTTTATTTGAAATGGGCTCGCACAAGTGGAAATGCTTGGAAAGCTGGCCTACCGATCGTCAAAAATCATTATTTATCACCAGCAATGGTTTAGCTAGTATGCGGGATGATGTTGGAAAATTAGTCATCCAAGAAGAAGAAATCAATAGAAAAAAAATAATCGGAAAAAACGCAAAAATTTCCCAGAGTCCTAGTTCTTGTGCCTCTTCTATTAGCGATGTCATTGTTCACGACCCTTGGCGACCCGTTCCCGCTGTGGGAGGACACGCCGTAATTCCTGCCGGATCTTTTGAACGTTCTGCCGTTGATACTCGAACGGATGTTTTAACCTACACGTCTGCATCATTAAAAGAAGATTTACATATAGTTGGAGACGTAGCGGTAGAAATTTATTGCACCGCAGATCGACCAACATTTGATTTATGTGCAGTATTATCAGAAGTTTATCCAAATGGTAATGCTTATAATTTCACTCAAGGATATATCAGAATAGAACCAAATCAACTAACATCACCCGTCACAATTCCCTTGCAACCAACCTGTTTCAAAATTACTAAAGGTAATCAGTTACGCCTCAGTTTAAGTGCTGCTTGTTTCCCTGCTTATCCCGTCAATCCGGGAACAGGATCTTTACCACATGAAACTCGTTTAATGGAAGGTCAAATGATCGCTGTAACCGTGTTCAGTGGCGGTAATTGTCCTTCTAGGATATTATTGCCTGTTTAGGTAATAGTTAGGGAAATAGAAAATTTATATAGTGCGATCGATTCAACGCCTTGGTGCGTCATCATATGAATTTCTATCAAATAACCTTATGCTAAGATATTGCTATGAAGTTTGAGTGGGATGAAAACAAAGCAGCAAGCAATCTCTCAAAGCATGGTGTTTCCTTTGAAGAAGCCAAAACTGTTTTTGACGATCCGCTCTACGTGGACTTTTACGATCCAGACCACTCTGATGACGAAGAGCATTACCTTATTATAGGAGCAAATTAGTGCGCGTGTTGATTAAAAACCTGACTTTTATTATGAAAGATAAGAAGCATAATGAAAAACAAGGATGACTTAAAGCAAGAGTTCTTAGATATAAGTGCAGATGCAGCAGATATAGCGATTGAGTTATTAACCGAAAGCGAACTTCTCAAAGATATACCAGTTGCAGGTTTTATCTATAAGGTTGGCAAGAGTTTAAGTTCCATTCCAGACGTGATTTTTTTGAACAAGATAGGCAAATTTATCAAGACAGTTAATGAGAAAACTACAAAAGAGCAGAGGGTTGCTTTTGCTGAAGAACTTAAGAAGGATAAAGACAAAAGAAATAAATTATATGGTGCTATTTTTTTGAAAATTGATAAATTTGATGATATCACAAAATCAGATATATTTGCGAAAATATTTGCTTGCTTCATTACAAATAAGATCCAAGAAAAAGAGTTTACTGCTCTTGGCTCTGCCCTCAATCTTGCTACTCTTGAAGAGTTAAAGAAATTTTCTAAATCTTATTGGGAAGCTCGAAATTATTTTTTTAAAAATGCTTATGACTTACCTGACACGGATTACGGAAGCCTTTTATCAACACGCTTAGTTACAATCGATCTTGATAGAAATGATAAAAAAATAAATATAGGCGAAAGTTGGGATGTGGTCACATTTTATAATATAAATTTTACAATTACAGAGCTAGGTTGTTTATACGTATTTATTTCAGAGGATTTTGAAAAATATTTTGCTCTAAGAGAGAATTTGGAAAAGAACTATCCGAGTAATGAAAACAAAGAATATGTATTTGAAATCCCCTCTGATAATGAAGAACTTAGGGTAAAAGTTCAACAAAAGTTTCCACCGAACAGATGACATAATTCTGTGTAGTATAGTGCTGTTAACCTGACTATCAACCCAATGTCAGCTATGCTGAAAACTATTTTCTAATTCCCTTCCATCGGAACTACATCGTGAAAACGAGAATAATCTATGCAGCGCGATCCATCGGGCATCACGGATAGAATATCGACAAAACGCATATTCCAAAGAATTTCTTTTGCTATAAAAGAATGACGAGCATTGATGGTTTGGGAAACAGTTTCATCCAGCCCAGTGAGAGTAACTATTAATTCTAAATTCTCTTGAGCTAAAGATTCTGGCGTCATGCCATAGAAAGGGCTTGATTTATCAATAACGTGCATTACCGTCCAAGTCAATGCGAATATTGATGTTTCGCTACGAACTAATTTGAGGTCGTGGAAACGGCGCATCGCCTCACCTTCGGAGGTAACTTCATCTCGTAACATGGTTACTTTAACTTGTGCTTCTAATATTTGGTTGTGGCGTTCGTTAGCGGCGCGAAACATTAGTGTTGGGACGCCATTATAGGAAGTAATGACTGCAACGCGGCTGAATAAAACTCTAGCGGTCGGACGAGAAAAACGAGCAAACATCAGCCCCGTACCCATTGCCAGCCCCATTAAACCTGCTAGGGCTTCAATTGTTACGATGATGTTGGCGTAGGTGGTGCGGGGATACATGGCACCGTAGCCGATCGAAGCCATCGTTTGTACGCTGAAAAAGAAAGCATCGAAAAATGAACCCGATCGCGCATTTTCGATCCCATCTCCTCCGGCTAGATAAGCTAAGGCAAATAAAATGTTGGCAGTTACATATACGATCGCAATTACAACCAGAAATTGTGTCCAAGAAATGGTCAGCAACCAATGATAAGGGTCTTTCCAGTGGGAGCGAGATGACCCTTTACGCAGCACTTGGAAACGACGGTCTGGGCGAAATCCTACGTATGATTTAACACCATTCCGCTTCAGTAAGCGAGTAAATTGGGGACGGCGATCGATTTTATTCATCGAATGTAGCTGACTAGATAATGAGAGGTAGAGGCAAACTAATCTTCTTGCATTGTTCCGTTTTAGGCCAATAGCCCTAATTTTAATAGAAATCAAGCATATAGCTAATTCTAGTGATGCTATTCCACTTTGATTGATTAAAATGCTTAAATCCTAATTTGACTATTTGTTGTATGTCTACTTTACTCGTTCAGTTGTTAATTATCGGCTTAGTGGCTGGCGTTGCTGGTGGGATGTTCGGGATCGGTGGGGGAGCGATTATGGTACCTGCGATGGTGCTGCTATTGGGTATGGATCAGAAATTCGCGACAGGGACATCGCTCGCAGCGCAGATTTTGCCGATCGGCATTCTGGGCGCAGCCGTTTACTATAAAAATGGTAATCTTAATCTCAAATATGCCGTGATTATCGCTCTTGGCTTGGTGATCGGCAACCTTTTCGGGGCGCTGTTCGCCAATCAACCTTATATCAGTAGTCAGACAATGAAACAGTTGTACGGCATCTTTTTGTTACTAATTGGATTCCGCTATTTATTCGTGCGTTAATTTGATTTGAAATGGTTAGTAGTGAGGAATGAAGTCCTCACTACTAACTTAAATACTAAATTTATTCCCGATTCTCGTCAATAGTGAGAACAGGTTATTTTTTAGGGGCAAACAATAAAATAACTTTACTAGATCGAGACTTAGTTATCTGTGTTCATCTGTGAATATCTGTGGTAAAAAACCAAACTTGAGACTTTTGCAAAAACTCTACGATTGCGCTATGAGTAAGTCCTATTTTTATTTCTTAACTATTTGTTTTTCTCGACTGAGAATTGTTTCCCCTGTTTCTACGTCAAACCAGTGAATATATCGTGCAGGTAGCGTTAAAGTTATTTCTTCATTATGCCAACTGCGATCGGGTGGTAAAAGCGCACGTACCATAACTGGTTCGGTTTGCGAACTTTGTACTCGCACGCTAATTAAATAATTCATACCCAAATTTTCTACTAACACAACTTGACCTTTAATTATTTCGGAATCTTCCGGACGTGCGAGGCGAATATTTTCCGGTCGAATCCCTAGCACAATATCAGTAGGAGGTGTGGGGAAACTGGGAATAGAAATGTTAAAGTCACCTAGTTTTGCATAATTACCCTGACAACGCAAGGTTAGCAAATTCATTTGCGGACTGCCGACGAACCCAGCGACAAATAAATTAGCTGGATTGTTATAAATGCGGCTTGGATCGTCGAGTTGCTGGACGTTTCCTTTATTCAGTACGGCTACTTTGGTAGAAAGAGTCATTGCTTCAGTTTGGTCGTGAGTAACGTACACGACAGGTACTCTTTGTTCGGCAAATAATTCTTTAATTTCTGCCCTTACTTTTTCCCGTAACAAAGCATCCAAGTTACTTAAAGGTTCATCTAATAAGAATACATCTGGTTGGCGTACTAAAGCGCGTGCTAATGCTACTCTTTGTCGTTGTCCGCCAGACATTTGTCCGGGTTTGCGGTTCATTAATTCTTCTAATCCCAGAACTCTTGATGCTTCTGCAACGCGCTGATTGATTTCTGCAACGGGAGTTTTCTTTAACTTTAATCCAGATGCAATATTTTCATAAACTGTCATGTGGGGATAAAGTGCGTAGCTTTGAAATACCATTGCAATATTGCGATCGCCCGGTTGCAAGTGAGTCACTTCGCGATCGCCAATCCTCACTTGACCGCGAGTAGGTTCTTCTAAACCAGCAATTAATCGCAGAATTGTAGATTTACCACATCCAGAAGGCCCAAGCAACGTCAGAAATTCCCCATCTTCCACAGTTAAACTAACATCTTTAACTGGGATAACTTTCGGATTATAAGTCTTGTTTAAATTTTTGATTTCGAGTTTAGACATTGTTCGATTTTAGATTGGGTATTTTATCCTTTAACAGCACCAGCCGTTAAACCTTGTACGATTTTTCGTTGGAAAAACAAAACTAATAAAAGTAGGGGTAATGTCCCTAATACAGTTGCCGCAGCGATCGGCCCATAAGGAACTTCAAACACAGAAGCACCGCTTAATTGAGCAGTTGCCACCGGAATAGTTTTCATGGTTTCACGAGTCATAAACGTGAGAGCAAAAATAAATTCATTCCAAGCAGAAATAAAGGTGAGAATTCCCGTGGTTACCAATGCAGGAACAGTCATCGGTAGCAGAATATGCCACAGCATTTGTACCGTGTTATATCCATCTACTCTTGCCGCATCTTCTAAATCTTTTGGTAATTGTTGAAAGAAACTCCGCATTACCAAAATAGTTAAAGGTAAATTAATCGCAGTGTAAGGAATAATTAGTGCTAGGTAGTTATTACCTAAATGAGTTGCTTTGATCACTTCCAACAATCCTAAAAATAGTAATACAGCCGGAAATAAGGTGATAATTAAAATGCTAGCCAGGATGATATTTTTGCCCCAAATTCGCAACCGCGCCAAAGCATAAGCAGCTGGTGCGCCTAAAGCCAAACACAGTAAAGTGGAAGTGAAAGAAACAAAAGCGCTATTAAAAATGTAGATGCCAAAAGGACGCCGACTGAACAGAGATAAATAATGTTCAAAAGTGATTCTCGTGGGAATGTAAACCACAGGAATCGCCGAAATATCTCTATTTTCTTTGACAGAAGTTAAGACTTGCCACAAAATCGGCCCTAAGAAGAAAATTACCACTACAATCACGGCAATAGGCAGAATAATTTGCCGTACTGTGAATTTTGGAGTTGATGACGATCGCTCTCGTGCAATAGCCATAATTTACGATCCTCCTGCTATATTAGCGCGTGCTTTGGACAATAGAAAACTTGCGATCGCCACCGCAGCGACTAACAACAAAAACGTCACCACCACCAGCGCCGCGCCATAACCAAAATCTAAATAACGCATCACCGTACTATAAATATAAATAGAAACCGTTTCTGTTGCACCCGCAGGCCCCCCACCAGTCATCACTTGAATTAAATCGAAAATCGCAAAAGCTTGGGCAAAGCGAAACAACAAAGCAATCACGATTTGCGGCATTAACAAAGGCAGGGTAATTTTCCGAAAACTTTGCCAAGGACTAGCACCATCAATGGCATGGGCTTCGTATAAATCATCCGAAATAGATTGCAATCCAGCTAACAACAAAAGAGCAATAAAAGGGGTGGTTTTCCAAACATCTGCCGCCACCACTGCCATCATCGCTAGAACTGGATTTCCCAACCAGCTAATCCCCGTTTCAATCAAACCTAAGCGACGCAAAATATCATTGATTACGCCATATTGGTCATTAAAAATCCATGCCCAAGCCACCCCCATCACCGCAGTTGGCAAAGCCCAAGGCATCAAGGTAATTGTTCGCACGATACTGCGTCCTTTAAAAGCTTGATTCAACACCAAAGCAACCGCAATTCCTAAAATCAATTCCAGTAAAACAGAAGCAGTAGTAAAAACAGTAGTATTCCACATACTCTGCCAAAATCGCCCGTCATCTAACATCCGCTGATAATTGCTTAACCCAGAAAACACTTGTTGTAGTTGAGTAGCTAAATTTTGAGTATATAAACTCAACCAAAAAGCTCTCAAAATGGGATAAGCAAATACCAATAACAATAGGATGAATGCTGGTAACACTAACAGCCATCCCGTTCTTTGTTCTCGTCGTTTTATTGTGTCTATTTTCATGTTTATTTTAAATTTCCAAATCCAAATATGTAAGATGTAGGATCGGGTTTAGCAAAACACTTGAAATTATCACCAATAAGATTGAAATCAAAACCCGCCCTTCCCTTGAATCTGTTGCTTTATACATCAATTTTTAAATGAATTTACCCAGCTTTTGAAACAGGCATTTTTCTACTTCTACCTAATAAATTTCTAGTTTCCTTTGCTGCTGCATTCATAGCTTTTTCCGCACTCATTCGTCTAGTAAAAGCCGCACTGAGATATCGTTGTAAAATATCAGAAGCTTGGGCATATTGAGGTAAAGGAGGACGTAAAGCAGGCTGTTGAACCGCTTGTAGCAATTGAGGATAATGGGGATATTTAGCCACCACTTCTGCATCAGTAAACAAAGATTTATAACTGGGAACTAATCCAGTTTGCAGAATAAATTTTTTCTGGGTTTCCTCACTGGTAAGATATTGAATTAACTGCCATGCTTCCTCTGGATGTTTGGAAGTTGTAGAAATTCCCCAACCCCATCCTCCCAAACAAGAACCACCAGTTACACCAGCCGCATGAATCATGGGTTTAATCCCAATTTTTCCCTGCACTTTTGAATTTTCTTGGTTAGCTAATCGCCACACATAAGGCCAATTGCGTAAGAAAATCGCACCACCATTTTGAAATAAGAGACGGGTTTCTTCTTCTCCATAAGTAGTGACACCTGGCGGAGAAATATGATTAGTAATTGTGTTGCGAAGAAACTCCACTGCTTCGATTGATTGTGGTTGGTCAAGTCCTACTTCTAAAGTATCGGGATTAACCCAAAAACCGCCAAAACCTTCGAGAACTTCCACAAACATAGCGGATACACCTTCGTATTGTCTCCCTTGCCAGAGATAGCCCCAAGGAATATTTTCTTGTTTCTGCAATCGCTGGGAAATTTCGAGCATTTGTGTAAAGGTTTCTGGTGGTTTTAAACCCGCTTTTTTTAACAAATCGGCGCGATAGTAAAGCACCCCTACATCAGAAGCATGAGGTATGCGATAAAGCTTACCTTGGTAGCGTCCACCCTCGATATTTCCTTGAACAAATTTGGCTATTTGTTCTGAATTAACTCGGTCTGTTAAATCTATTACCCATCCGGCTGCTGCAAATTTAGGCACCCAAACAATATCCATATTGATCACATCGTAGGGTGATTCTCCTAACAAAAAAGCAGAAGTATAAAGATTCTCTATTAAGTTGGTATCAAACGGCCCCTCTACTAAATTAATCCGAATGCTAGGGTTTTTGGTTTCAAATTCTCTAACGAATGGCGTCCAATTAGCAATATCTTGCCCCTGCATTAACATAGTGAGAACTATTGGTTGCTGGGCTGTTGCATACTTGCTAATCAGGATAGTAGTCAAGAAGACAGCTAGAAAAATGCCTATTCTCAGCAAAAAACTGAGCTTGTGAAGCATTTTTTGCAGTTTCTCGATCGTTTGTTGATAGAACATTGTCAGTGACAGAATCAAAACTTTACAGACTTAGTAACAGCACCTAAATTATTTGAAGTATTTAATTGTCATGAAAAAGTGTTAAAAACATAGAAGACTTTTTGAGCTAACTAGAGATATTTCCCTAGTTAGCATATAATGCTATGCTACTGATTTGCCTCGATTAAGCAAACCCGACATTATCTGTATTTTATCGTTCTTTAAAAATAGATCTACTTTCTAAGGATATAACAATTTTTCAATTGAGATCCTTCCTCAAGGCCAATAATAAACATTAATAAAAGTGCTATAATTCTGGGCAATTATTACTAAATTTTGTTAAGCAAGCACATTAAAAATAGATTTGATGGTTTAATTAATCCCTGTTTCTGTCAGATGAGAGTGCTATTGCACTCGCCTTGCATCTATCATAAGGATTAGTTTTACTGAATAATTTCATAACCGAATTCAGCCAAATAGCGCAGATAGTTTCAGGTTTTTCTCTCTTTAGATAGAGGTACTAATTATGCAGGAGATGAGATTCTATAGTGGATTACCCTGGAACTTATGATTCAGGCCCCGGAAAACCGGGGCTGATTTTTATTTTTAGGGGTAATTGCGGCCAATACAGGATGAAATTTAGTTTTGGCGCATTTCTTGGGCAGTGATTCCTGTAGCCGTGTGATTGGCGTATTGTAGATATTGCTCAATATAGAATTTTGACTGATTTGCGATCGCTCGTACAGATGGGCGCTTACCCATCGCTTCCCACCATTGCTGAAGGCGCACGCATTCGGAGGGCAAGGCAAAAGCGCGATAATGTTCCACAACGGCAAAACGCTCAAACCAAGGATAGAAGGCTAAATCCACCAAGCTGAGGAACTCACCAAACCAATAGGAACCATCATCAGATAATTTGCCTATACCCTCCTTTTCTATAAATAGCAGATGATGGCGTAAAATTTGCGCTGATTCCTGTTGTTTCTCCGATTCCTTGTTTAGCAAAAGCTTGTAGAAAGTTGCTTTGTTGGTAGTTACAGTTTGATTGTGGCGTGGAAAGGACGGTTTGGGGGTGGTGAGATGGAGGAGTGAGGAGTGCGATCGCATTTCTCTCACTCAAACTTACCTAAGCCTGCGCCAGTCTGCTTGAGTAAAAATTATAATATTGATGAGCTTTCTAAAGTAACTGTCTACCGAAATAAATTAAACCCAAGAAGTTTTCAAATGACTAACCAACTAGAGCAAGCCTTAGTAGTAGTATATCAACTTCCAGATACCGAACAGGATGCGATCGCATCCATGATTATAGAAAAAATAGCAGCTAAAGAACACACCATCCCGACAATTTCCCCATCCAATATTCAATCATTACAGGAATTGTACGCATTTAGAGAGCCAGCAAAAATCTTACATTTTTTAGACAAATTACCTTTTCTAGTTCCTGTATTACTGGAAGTTCCTAACAAGATCGGACAATACTTTCGCAATTACCAGTTATTTCTGGAGGTGGTTAACGATCCAGAAATCATCGACTATCAGCAACTTTTCATACTAATTTCTACCAATATTTCTACCGATGAAGCAATGGACAAACTCGATCGGTTAGAAAATGATTGGTGGTTAAATATTCCATACGAAGTGCGGGATAAACTTTGTATCGATGTGGAGTATCAATGACTTTTGACTGGTCGCAATATCTCAATTTAGCCAGAGAAATCATTAGCTAACTATGAATAATTTTAACTTGAATAGACCTCTTGCAAAAGTCGATATCTCATCTGTGTTCATCTGTGTTTATCTGTGGATATCTGTGGTAAAAAAACAAGATTTTACACTTTTGCAAGAAGTCTAATAAAAAAATCCCCTGGCATCACTACCAGGGGAAACACAAATTCTAAACCTTAACCGACAGCTTCCAGAACTAATTCTCGGTATTCATCTTTCCTTACCAAAACCTTACCATCATCATCGATATCGATCGCAGCAACGTCTCCCTCTTTAATCCGACCAGATAACATTGCTTCTGCTAAACTATCTTCCAATAGTCGCATGATGACTCGACGTAATTCTCTCGCACCATAAGCAGGATTGTAGCCTTCTTTCACCAAACGATCTTTGAATTGTTCGGTAACTTTCAGAGTAATTCCTTGCTCGATTAAGCGATGAGAAACTTCACTCAACATGATGTCAGCAATTTGCTTGATTTCATCTTTGATGAGTTGACGGAAGACGATGATTTCATCTAAGCGGTTGAGGAATTCGGGACGGAAATATTGCTTGAGTTCTTCATTTACCAAGGAACGAATGCGATTGTAATTCGATTCGCTTTGGTTTTCGGAGAACTCGAAACCAAGACCGCCGCCGCCTTTTTCAATTACCTTAGATCCGACATTAGAGGTCATGATAATTAGGGTATTTTTGAAGTCTACCGTGCGACCTTTGGCATCAGTTAAACGACCATCATCTAATAGTTGCAATAAAGCGTTGAATACATCGGGGTGAGCTTTTTCGATTTCGTCGAATAGTACTACCGAGTAGGGACGACGACGCACTGCTTCTGTTAGTTGACCGCCTTCATCGTAACCGACGAAACCAGGAGGAGAACCGATCAGTTTGGAAACATTATGAGCGTCCATATATTCGGACATATCGACGCGAATCATCGCTTCTTGGGAACCGAACATATAAGCAGCTAATGCTTTGGCTAATTCGGTCTTGCCAACTCCGGTTGGGCCGGAGAAAATAAAGCTGGCGATCGGACGATTGGGATTTTTCAATCCAACTCTGGCGCGACGAATGGCGCGGGATACTGCTGTCACCGCTTCATGTTGTCCGATCAGACGCTGGTGCAAGGTATCTTCTAAGTGGATCAGCAATTCAGATTCGGATTCAGCGATCTTGTTGACCGGTACGCCAGTCCAAGAGGAAACTATTTGGGCGATATCTTCTTCTTCAACGATCGGCAAGTTGACAGGTTGGGTTTTTTTATTGTTGGCGACAATTTCTTTCAATTGCGTTTCCAATTCCAATTCCCGATCGCGCAACTCTCCCGCCTTCTCAAAATCCTGCACCTGCACCGCCGCTTCTTTCTCTTTCGTTACCAGGCGCAACTTCTGCTTCACATCCTTGGTAGCAGAAACAGTGGTATTTCTCAGGTGAACGCGAGATCCAGCTTCGTCGATCAAGTCAATTGCTTTATCTGGCAAAAAGCGATCGTTAATATAACGGTCTGAGAGTATAGCAGCTACTTCCAGCGCTTGATCGGAAATTTTCACCTTATGGTGTTGTTCGTAAGCAGAACGCAAACCATGTAAAATCTCGATCGTTTCTTCTACGCTAGGTTCGCCAACCATAATCGGTTGGAAGCGACGTTCTAAAGCAGCATCCCGTTCGATATGTTTCCGGTATTCATCCAGGGTAGTCATACCCATGCACTGCAACTGACCTCTCGCCAAAGCAGGTTTGAGCATATTGGCAGCATCCATGCTACCTTGGATTGCTCCTGCACCGATCAGGGTATGAAGTTCATCAATTACTAAGATGATATTTCCCGCTTGGCGAATTTCATCTAAAATCGTCTTGATGCGCTCTTCAAACTCACCTCGGAACCGAGTACCTGCAATTAGCGATCCCATATCCAAGCTATAAACTTGCTTGTCTGCCAAGATTTCTGGGATGCTCTTATTGGCAATGCGTTGAGCTAAACCTTCTGCGATCGCAGTTTTACCAACTCCCGGTTCTCCTATCAACACCGGATTATTCTTCGTGCGGCGACCTAAAATTTGGACAGCCCGTTCAATTTCCTTCTCCCGACCCACCACCGGATCGAGTTTACCTTCTGCTGCCAGTTGAGTAAGATTAGTGCCAAACTCATCCAAATTCGTAGTCTTACCAGCACCGCGACCCGAAAAACCTCGCTTTTGACTACCGCCAGCACCTATAGATGCCACATCTCCCAGCATCTCGATTAACTGCGTGCGGATATCGGTAGGGTCAACGCCGAGATTTTCCAGTACCTTAGCTGCTACACCCGTTTTTTCCTGGGTCAATCCTAGCAGCAGGTGTTCTGGGCCAATATAATTATGTCCTAATTGACGAGCTTCTTCAAAAGCTTGCTCAAAAACGCGCTTAACCTTAGGGGTGAAGGGAATTTGCGTTGGTACGAAGCGAGAACCGCGACCGATAATTTTTTCAACTTCTTTTCTCGCTTTTTCTAAAGTAACACCTGAATCGGTCAGCACTTTCGCTGCTACGCTGGTTCCTTCTCCCATCAACCCCAGCAGGATTTGCTCGGTTCCCACGAGGTTGTGTCCCAGGCGTCGTGTCTCTTCCTGAGCTAACATGACTGCTCTAACTGCTTTGTCTGTAAAGTATTCAAACATGGGGAATTTTACCTCGCCGAGCGGTTCACTAAGCGGTTTCTATAACGTTGACGCTTATATGAACTTTTGTTTACTTTGCTATTACAAGAGTATCTCTCTGTGGCGGTAGTTAGCAGTGGTGAGAACCGTATGGGGTGGGGGTGCTTGCCGCATTTTTAAAGTTCTTGCAACCAAGTGCTAATCATCGCATTTATTAATGAAAGTTGCTATTGCGATCCTATTTAAGTAATCAACCCCACCCTAGTGCATTTAGGCAGAAATTTTCCATCAGTGCTAATAGTAGGGGGCAGGGGAGCAGAGGAGCAGGGGAGAAAAAAAAATTGGTGGGTTATTTCTGCTGTGCTGCACTAGCCCTCCCCTTGGTAAGGGCAGGTTTGGGAGGGGTTTAGTTGTTCGCAATTCATTTAGGATCGCTATATCTATGGTAGTGGAAACCGATCGCGGGTAGCAGAGCGAACAGAATCTAAAGTCATGTATAGCACCGGGCAAGGCGATTAAGATAGATAAATTGCTCAAAATCTTGTTTTTTAGACTTTTCCGTTCTGCCTTCTGTTATAAATGGCGCAATATGTCGATTAATATACCTGAAAATGCTTGACTTCTACCAACAACTAGCTCAAGCTATCCAACAAAACCCCGTAGTTCTCGCTACTGTCACCAGCATCAAAGGTTCTGTTCCCAGAGAAGTGGGCGCAAAAATGATCGTTCGTGCCGATCGATCGATCGTCGGTACGATCGGTGGTGGTGCAGGCGAAGCAAAAGTTATCCAAAAAGCCATAGAAGTACTAGAAACTGGTGAAAAACAATTATTAGAAATCGATTTATCTGGCGCTACCCATCGAGAAACGCAAGGAGTTTGCGGCGGTACGATGCAAGTTTGGTTGGAACGTTGGACGAGTGCAAATTTATCGCTGTTAAATCAAATTATCGAAATTTTATCGGCAGGTAATTCAGCTACATTGGTGACACCATTTGTCCGCGAAATGCCAATACATTTACAAACTACCCAGGATGAAAAAAATCCTATCTTATCTTTTCGAGAAGTTTTATTACCGCCACCAACATTATTAATTATAGGTGCAGGTCACGTAGCGATTCCATTAGCGCAAATTGCACATTTAGCTGGATTTCAGATTATCGTACAAGATGACCGCTCGGAATTTGCCATCGAAGCAAGATTTCCTCAAGCATCTACAATTATCCCATTCCCGATTACCGATAATTACCCATTACCAACCGAAAATTTGTATGCCGCTCTAGTAACGAGAGGAATTCAACACGACTTAGCAGCATTGCGAATTTTGTTAAAACAAAAAACTCAATATATTGGTACGATCGGCTCTTTAAAGCGCGTTCGTCTAGTAAAACAACAATTAGTACGAGAAGGATATCCCGAAACTATAATTGAAAAAATTTATGCTCCCATCGGTTTAGATATCGGCGCTTTAACTCCAGAGGAAATTGCCGTCAGTATCTGTGCTGAATTAATTAAAGTTCGTCGTGGCGGAACCGGACAATCGCTAAGTTTATTTTGTAGTGAGGACTTCAGCCCTCGTTGCAGGTATGAGGACTGAATTCCTCACGACAAACCAGGTTAGTTATAATTAGTATATTCGTCATGTTTTTGGCTCTTGCTTCCTTATTTCGCTATCATTCTTGCTGCTGGTTACTCCCGCCGAATGGGTACTTGCAAAGCTTCCCTACCTTGGGGAGAAAATCAAACTTTATTATCTTATCAAATAGAGCAATTTTTACTGGCAGGTATTACACCGATCGTAGTGCTTGGCCTCCATAATGCCGAGCGTCAAAAAGATTGTCCGATCGGTACGATAATTTTGATTAATCCAGAATCGAAAAAAGGCAAAACTAGTTCTATTTTGGTAGGATTACAAGCCATCCCCAAGAATTGTCAAGTTCTGGTTATCTCTGCCGTTGACCAACCAAGACTAACTGAAATTTACCAGAAGTTATTACAAGCGCAAATAGCCAATAACCCAATAATTACAGCCCCTACTTATCAGGGTAAATTAGGACATCCATTATTTTTTTCTTCGTCAGCGCTACCGTACTTAGAAAATATCCGAGAAGAAACTTTTGGATTGCGTCAAATTGTCGGAGATTTTTATGAGGAAATCCAGAAAGTAGAATTTGATATGCCTGTTGTTCTCACCGATATCAATACGCCAGAAAACTTTTCTTGTAGGTTAGGTTGAGGGCGGGTTTTTTCACGAGGTTGTCTGGTAATCAAGGATTGTCGTCTAAACCCGCCCCTACAATCAGATAACCTTATTAAACATAAGAGATGTAAGCAGCGCCCAAGTTCAGGTTATCAGTTCCTTGAACGATCGCAACCAAATCGTTTTGGCCATTGATGGGTTGAAAAATAGCCGTTCCACCAGGTAAGCCATTGGGAGAAGCACCCAATACGTAGTTCCCCGTCCCTCCCCGCAATTGAATTCTATCCTCATTAGGATTGAAGTCTGCAATTACGGCGTAGCCGTTATTACCATCGCCAACGTAATAAAATTGCAGATTGTTTGCCAAGTTAAATCGATCGGCCCCTTCTCCACCAACTAAAATATCTACTTCATTTTGTCCGGGACTAGCAGCACTGCCATCAACACCACTGAGAATATCGTTACCTTTATCGCCACTTAAGTAATCACTACCGAGGCTACCGATCAGGAGATCGTCTTCTTGACCGCCGTAGATAATATCGTTGCCTGCATTCCCATCGATGGTGTCATTGCCTTGATTGCCGTTCATCAAGTCGTCCCCTTCACCGCCGGATAGGGAATCGTTTCCGATGTTGGCAAACATCACGTCATTACCAGATTTGCCGAACAGAAAATCATCACCTTGACCACCAAAGAGGGAATCGTTACCGATACCTCCATCGATGGTGTCGCTACCTTGATTGCCGTTGATCAAATCGTCGCCATTATTACCGGAAATAAGGTCATTTCCCCCTCTACCAAATAAGGTATCGTCTCCCTCTGCACCGATCAGATTATCGTTATTCTCAGTTCCTATATCAAAAATGCCAGTCGAGCCAACTAATTGACCGCGCAGTTCACCGCCAGAAAAAGCATTGGTATGGATGTTCAAGTATAAATTCGTATCAGCACCACCAGGCGTGGCGAGCAGAGTCGGTGCGAAATTACTCAACGGCTGATTGGCAGGATCGGTTTGTTCCCAAATACCTGTAATAGTTGTCGAGCCATCTGGGTTAATGACGATCGCGCGATCGTCTGTATCTTGCGTTGGGTTAGCAATTCCAAATACTACAGCGCCATTAGTACCTCGCGCTCCTACATGGAAATGCAAACCAACTACATCATCTGTTGTGCTGGGAGTTACGGGTGCTATACCCAATAAAGTTCCGAAATCAAAACCTTTAACCGTTATGTTGTAAGAAAGAGCATCCCCAATTTCATTTAGTTGTAAAGAACCAGTAGCAGTAGCTGGTGTCTCGATGGGAGGTACTTCTTGATTGCCTGAAAAAGCAACTTTGAATATATTGGCCATTAAAAAAAACTCCTGTTTTTTAGAGAATTTAACTGTTTACATAGGGTTTACGGCTGAAAGTTATTATGTCCTAAAAAAATCTTTGTGGCGATATGTCTAGCGGTTTATATTTAAGTTTTAGTCAAATATCTATCGATCAGTATAAATAAGCTTAAATAATATTCAGGTTTTTAACTACCATTGAATTATGACTTTTTTATCTATCAATAGTTTGAAAAGTAAAATTTGCAAAATCCACCTTCAGAAAGAGCAGCAAAAAAATGCTAACTAACGATCGACCCCCGACTTCTTCAATAAGTCGGGGGTCTATCATCAGTTCTTGAAAAAACTTCTCTTTATCGCTTCAGACTATTTAAAACCAAACGCACCCCTCCGGCTGGTGTCATCGTAACGCCGCGACGGACGGGGAAAACTGGACGTTTTTCTGCTAGCGCTAGTTCTGTTTTTAACAAGATGGTAGCCAGTACTAGTTTCATTTCAAACATTGCAAAAGCCATGCCAATACAACGGCGATTGCTACCGCCAAAGGGGAAAAATTCAAATGGGGAATATTGTCTTTCTAGGAAGCGTTCTGGTTTAAATTGTTTTGGTTCCGGATATAAATCTTCGCGATGATGAACTAAGTAAATGCAGGGAGATATCATAGTTCCCGCTTCCAATTGATATCCCATGATTTCTACGGGTTCTTTAGGAATGCGAGCGAATGTAAATAAAACTACCGGGTAAATGCGTAATGTTTCGCAGCAAATAGCATTCAGATAGGGAAGTTTTGCGATCGCGTTTAAATCGGGGTTTTCTCCCAAGCCGTTTAACTCGTGCAGCAGCTTTTCTTTGACTTCCGGTAAAAGATGAATCCAGTACAACGCCCATGCCAAAGCTGTTGCAGTCGTTTCATGTCCCGCAAACAGCAAGGTCATCAACTCGTCTTTTAACTCTTCATCGGTCATCGGTTGGCCTTCTTCATCGCGGGCGGCTAACATTAAGCTGAGAATATCTTGACCAGATAAATCATTTTTAGCCCGTCTTTCGCGAATTTCCGCATAAAGCAATTCGTCGATTTCTTGTCTTTGGCGCAGGAATTTCCCCCAAGGACTCCAGGAACCAAGGTCTTTTTGTAGCGATCGCAAAAACAAGAAACTAGAACTTAAAGGAGAACCAGTAATCTCCAGCAAGCTAGTAAGTTTTTCATTTAATTGTTCGTAACGTTCTCCTTCAGCTAAACCAAAAACCGCTCGTAAAATTACCCGCATCGATATTTCTTGGGTGTAGTGACGGGCTGTAAACGGTTGACCGATTTTCCAATCCCCGATTACTTTTTCTGTCACTTCACAAATAATTTCTCCGTAAGCTTTCATCCGTTCCCCATGAAAGGGAGGCATCAATAACTTGCGTTGTCTTTGATGATATGCCCCATCATGAAGAATTAGAGAATAACTACCTAATAAAGGTTGCAAAATTTGGTTAGTCGGTGCAGATTCAAACAGTTTATGGTCACTTGTGAAAAGTTCCTCAATTGCTTTTGGGTTGCCGAGAATAACTTGGTTGGGAAATCCGGCAAACTTTGCCACGTAAATATCACCGCAATCTTTAGCGGTTTTTTCCAGATATTTTAAAGGCCACAGGATACCTCGAAATGTTTGCAACCAACGGGGAACGTTCGGTTCTGGTACTTTGGCAATTGGTTTGCTTTGGCGATTTTCTTGTAAGGTAACCATCTTTATTTCTCCAGCTTTTCAGTAATTTTTGCAGCAGCGTTTACTGGTAATTCAAGTCCGGGATTTAATTCTTGAAGTGGTTGTTTACTAGTATGCCTTTCCAGATATTTACCCGTTAAAATTGGGTCAACTACTTTCATTTTATGGGTAGTACTGTAATAGCGGTGAGATTGTTTTTTCGTATCTTTTTCTTGAATGCTATCTGCTGAGATTTTCTTGCGAAGTTTCACGATCGCATCCATGATAGCTTCCGGTCTGGGCGGACAACCAGGCAAATAAACATCGACAGGAATTAGTTTATCTACACCTCGCACGACGGTAGGCGAATCAACGCTAAACATTCCGCCCGTAATCGTACAAGCGCCCATTGCAATTACATATTTTGGTTCAGCCATTTGTTCGTAAAGCCGAATTAAAGTTGGCGCGAATTTCATGGTAATGGTGCCGGCAGTAATCAGCAAATCTGCTTGGCGAGGCGTCATTCTGGGAATTAAACCAAAGCGATCGAAATCAAATCGCGAACCCAGCATAGCCGAAAATTCGATGAAGCAACAAGCAGTACCGAACATTAAAGGCCATAAACTAGAAAGACGCGCCCAATTGTACAGATCATCGACGGTAGTTAATATTACATTCTCTGATAATTGCTGGGTAACTTGCGGATGTTCGACGGGGTTGATGATTTTGTCTGGCGCGACAGTTGCAGAGGAGTTCACCGTTATTTCTCCTGCTAATGTTGAGGACTACTTACGGGTGCGATCGAAATTTGTTGGATTGACCCCAATACTGCAAGGAGAGGGGCTTTCCTTCTTGCTCCCCCTTCCCTAGTAGGGAAGGGGGCTGGGGGGTTAGGTTTATCAACCACACCGATACTTTCAGTGTGTCCTCCTCCCCTCGTCTCTACCAGTAAAGTTAAAGGTCTTAAGGCGCTAACTTAAGATCAGTTAAGCGTGAAACAAATATGGATCGACACAAGCAAAGACGCAAACGCGGTGTTATCCTGACGCCGAAAGGCTTGCAAAAGCTAGCAGAAGCAAGACGGCAGTTGGAAATTGAGGAAAATAATGGGGATAAGTTTACTCTAGAGGAATTAAACGATCGCACTAACTTAGCACCTTTTACGATCGCCAAAGTGTTAGCGCACGAAGAAGCCGTTGACAAACAAACTTTAGAGTACTTTTTCCGGGCTTTTCACTTACAGTTACAGCCTGAAGATTATACTAGGCCAATTTCTGATGACGATCGCACCGAGCGATCGCCAAAGCAACATCAGATCGATTGGGGTGAAGCAATTGACGTATCCTCTTTTTACGATCGCGCAGACGAACGTGCCAAGTTAAAGTACTGGATTATACAAGACAACTGTCGTTTAGTCGCACTGCTGGGTATTGGCGGCATCGGTAAAACAGCTTTATCCGTTAAATTAGCGGAAGAAATTCAAGATAATTTCGATTATGTGATTTGGCGCAGTCTCCGCAACGCGCCACCAATTGTCGAATTTTTAGCTAAATTAATTCAATTTTTATCAAACCAAGAAGAAACCGATTTACCAAAAAATGTCGGTCATTTGATTTCCCGTTTTGGCGAAATTCTTCGTCAAAAACGCTGTTTAATAATTATCGACAACGTAGAAACTATTTTATGTGGCGAACGCGCGGGATATTATGCCGATGGATATGAAGATTATGGAGAATTATTCAAACAAGTAGCAGAAGCGAATCATCAAAGCTGTTTACTTCTCACCAGTCGAGAAAAACCGAAAGAAGTTGCTTCTTTAGAAGGCGCAAGTTTACCAGTAAGGTCACTGCAATTAATTGGTTTAAACTCCACAGACGGACAAGAAATCTTACGGGCAAAAGGGTTTTTCCGTGCTACTGGTGAAGAATGGGAACAACTGATCCAACGCTATACAGGAAACCCTTTAGCATTAAAGATCGTTTCGACCACCATCCAAGAATTATTCAATGGAAATATTGCCGAATTTTTAGCCGAAAATACGGTTGTTTTTGGCGACATTCGCGATTTATTAGACCAACACTTTAATCGTTTATCTAGTTTAGAAGAAGAGGTGATGTATTGGCTGGCAATTAATCGCGAACCCGTTTCAATGGCTGAATTAAAAGAAGATATCATTTCGCCTGTTGCCGCTGCCAAATTACTAGAGGCATTGGAATCTTTGGGTAGGCGTTCCTTAATTGAAAAATCGACTCCTACCTTAGGTCAAAATAGCGCCTTGCGTTTTACCTTGCAACCAGTGATTATGGAATACGTGACGGGGCGACTAATCGAACAAGTTTGTCGAGAAATCACCAGTCAAAACATTAGTATTTTCCGCAGTCATGCTTTGATTAAAGCTCAAACTCTCGATTATGTTAGAGATACCCAAATTCGTTTGATTCTCAATCCGATCGCAGAACAAATTCTAGTTAATTTTGGTTCAAAAAAATCTATTGCAAATTGCTTAATCGACATTTTGGCAAACTTGAGAATTCAATCCAAATCTCAGCAAGGTTACGCTGGCGGAAATGCCATCAATTTACTATGCCAATTAAAGACAAATTTAACCAACTATGATTTTTCTGATTTAACAATTTGGCAAGCTTACTTACAAGACGTAAATTTACATAATGTCAATTTCCAAAATGCCAACTTTGCGAAATGCGTTTTCAACGAAACTTTTCGCACTATCTTTGCAGTAGCATTCAGCCCGGATGGAAAAATTTTAGCAACGGGCGATACAGATGGTGAAATTCGTTTATGGCAAATTGATGAAAGAGTAGAAAGTTTGCACACCACTTTTTTGCAAATATTGCAGGGACATCAAGGTTGGGTACAATCTCTTGCTTTTAGTCATGATGGACACATCCTGGCTAGTGGTAGCGAAGACAAAACTGCAAAGTTATGGGATATCTCAACAGGTAAATGTTTGAAAACTTTAACAGGGCATAAAAATTGGGTGCAATCTGTTGTTTTCAGTCCGGATGGAAATACTTTGGCTTGCGGTACTGAAGCTACGATTAAATTTTGGGATGTGCAAACTGGGGAATGTTTGCAAACTTGGGAAACTGGTAGCGGTTGGGTATTTGCGGTTTCTTTCAGTTCGGATGGCAAAACAGTTGCTTGCGGCAGTATCGAAGGGGCGGTTAAGCTGTGGGATGTAGCAAGCGGCACTTGCGATCGAACTCTGCCAGGACATCAAGGTTGGGTGTGGTCGGTGTTATTTAGTCCGGATGGCAGCACTCTCGCTAGTTGTGGCGATGACGCGACGATATATTTGTGGGATGTCAAAACTAATACTTGCCGTGAAGTTTTGCGGGGTCACGTTGCTTGGGTGTGGCGACTGGCGTTTAGTCCGGATGGGAAAGTTTTGGCGAGTGGCGGTCAAGACCGTACAGTTAAGTTGTGGGATGTGACGGATGGTACTTGTCTGCTTTCTTTGCAAGGTCACGCTACGTGGGTAAGTTCGTTAGCGTTTCATCCCAACGGACAAATGTTGGCTACTGGCAGTATAGACCGCACGGTGAGGCTTTGGGATACTCGCACGGGGTATTGTTTGAGAACTTTGCAAGGAAGTCGAGATTACGTGCATTCGGTGGCTTTCAGTCCGCCCATTTACGATCTTAATCAAGATTCTCTCCAAATTTTAGCTGCTGGTAACGATCGCAAAATCGGATTGTGGAACGTGCAAACTGGCGAACTAGTCAAAACTTTGCAGTTAGATGCAGGTTGGAGTTGGTCTGTCGCTTTCAGTCACGATGGACGTATTCTAGCAACAGGTAACGATCGCGCGATCGAATTATGGGATTGGCAAACCGGACAATCTGTGCAAACTTTGCAAGGACATACAGGTTGGATTTGGTCGATCGATTTTTCTCCCAACGACAGTATTTTAGCTAGTGCTGGTGAAGATAAAACCGCCAAAATTTGGGATATTAATACTGGTAAATGTTTGCAAACGTTCTCAGGACATACTGGTTTAATTTATTCGATCGCGTTTAGTCCCCAAGGAAATCTTCTCGCTAGTGGTAGTTTTGACCAAACCATCAGATTGTGGGATATTTCTAGTGGAGAATGCGTGCAAATTTTGCGATCGCATCTCAGTTGGGTAGAATCAGTAGCATTTAGTCCCCAAGGTAATCTTCTCGCTAGCGGTAGTTTCGACCAAACCGTTAGATTGTGGGATATCTCGACTGGGGAATGCGTACAAATTTTACAGGGACATACTGGCGCGA
This sequence comes from Leptolyngbyaceae cyanobacterium, assembly GCA_036703985.1. GTDB lineage: Bacteria > Cyanobacteriota > Cyanobacteriia > Cyanobacteriales > Aerosakkonemataceae > DATNQN01. Next base: position 58,466 of record DATNQN010000011.1, on the reverse strand, counting down.
TTAATGCGATCGCCTTTAGTCCCCAAGAAAATCTCCTCGCTACTGGCAGTTCCGACAGTACGGTACGTTTTTGGGATATTACTAGTAATAAATGTTGCCAAATTTTAGAAGTAAATCACGGTTACGTCTGGTCGATCGCCTTTAGTTCAGATGGAAAAATTTTAGCTAGTGGCAGCGATTCTGAGACAATAAAATTATGGGATGTTGCGACAGGTAAATGCCTGCAAACCTTGAAAAGCGATCGTCCTTATGAAGGTATGAATATTACAGGGGTTACGGGTTTAACCGAAGCAACTATTGCCACTCTCAAAGCTTTAGGCGCAAAGGGAAAGGGGGAAAGGGGAAAAGGGGAAAGGGGAAATTTTGTAACCCCTGAATTCTGACTCCTGAATTCTGACTCCTGCCTACCTACTTAGTATAAATTATGGAAGAAAATTCTGGTAATGCGATCGCTGGTTTAAAAGTCATTTTACAACCTTTGTCAAATAGCGATCGATCGGTTTCCTTAACTAATTGGCTTCCCCCCTCGCCAAACATACCAATTTGGGTTAATTTAACTAAAAGTGGCGACATTACCAAGGTAATGCCAATTTTACCAGAAGCAAAACATTATCCTTTATTATTAGATTCTATTTCTCGTCAAATAAATCAAAATAAAATAGTGCAGTGGCAAGGCAAAACGTATCAAATTAACGATATCGAAATAGACCGTCATTCCTTGCACGTATTGCACGTTTCCCTCACCCCAGCCAAAACATTACCATCCACGATGGGACGTGCCATTCATGCCCGATTTTTTAAATGGTTAGCCGCCACCAATCCAGATTTAGCAGAAGAAATTCACTCGTCTAAAAGTTTACCAGTAACCCTTGCATTGAGATCCAATACTTTCCGTCAAAACTTCTATTTAAGAATTAGTATATTACAAAAAGCTCTGTTAGCGCCTCTACTTTGGGGTTTGAGTCAAGATTTAGGAGTTGATATTAATTTAGCCCATATCGATTGTCGGTTGGGAAACAGTTTAGAAATTGTCAAAAGTACTACTTTTGAAGAATTAGTCAAGATACCAAGCTGCCATTTAATTGAAATCGAGTTTGTTTCTCCTACCAGTTTTAAACAAGAACAAAACGTCCAAGCTTTACCATTACCAGAATTAGTATTCGATAACTTATGGCGACGTTGGAACACTTTCGCACCGGAAAATTTACATTTTCCCGCGATTAAATGGCATTGTTTAGTATCGGCATTTGACATTAAAACTTATGCCCTCAAAATGAAAGGTGGGCCAGAAATTGGCGCTCAAGGTTGGGTGCGGTACTTGTTCCCCAAACCAGAAGAAGCTGCGATCGCAACTACCCTAGCCAATTTTGCCGTTTTTGCCGGAATCGGACGGAAAACAGGCATGGGAATGGGACAAGTAAAAATTATTACCGAATCTCGCTAAGTAGATTCGTAGGGTGCTATAGCGATCCTATTTAAATAATCAACCCCACCCTAGCCCGCCCCTTACCAAGGGGAGGGCTAGGGTGGGGTTTAGTTGTTCGCAATTCATTTAGGATCGCTATATCTTCGACAGCATAACGCACCATCATACTTATCCTACTTTTTTATCCAGGGTTAGGTTGATATGATAAAAAGTAATTTTTTGGTTTGCCAATTCTCACTTCTATGAAATCTAATTTACTTAATCTCAGGTTCCATCTACTGAAATCATTTGTACCCTTTTTATCCTTGTTACTTTGCCAACTCTTAAACAGCAGTACTGCTGCTAGTCCCCGCGTCAATAAGTCGCTGTTAGTGGGAGAATGGAGTAACTCAGGAGAATGCGAAAAAAGTCGCTTCATTTACACAGCAGATGGTGAATATATGTGGGTAGAAAAAGATGGAGATGAGTGGCATACTGTTTATAGCGGTATCTACTTAATTAAACCGGAAATACCCAATGCAGTAGTAATAGCTGAAGGCCCAAATATGGGCGGAGATGTCATAGATATTAAGGAATTAAATCGCACCAATTACAAAGGAGAATGGAATCTGGAAATGAGCGAAGGCTTAAACTTCGATCATCCAGAAGATAGAGTATTCTATTATGTAAGATGTGCCGGAACTGCTATCCCAAAATAAGCTTCAATTTCAAGTTAATGCTTAAATAGGATAATACATAAGTTTAAGTAAACTTTCTCTTAATTGTGTCAAACTCAATATGTTTCCTATATTTAGTTTGTCATTGCTATGCTTGCTTCCACTCTTCCCCAATTATCCGAATTAATTGATGGATTCCCAAATATTTCTGGCTGGGAATCAGAAATTAAGTCAGTAGTTCAACAGGATCGACCAGTATTTCTACCTAAAACAAATCTGCAATTAGACCGAGTAAAAGCTGTTTTTGCGATCGCGCTGCATATGCACCAGCCTACCATACCAGCTGGGCATAATGGCCAACTCATCAGCAACCTGCAACATATGTTTGAACATCCCCATCAAGGGGATAATCACAACGCCACACCTTTCGCCAATTGTTATAGCCGCATGGCAGATTTTATCCCCGAATTAGTTAGCAAAGGTTGCAACCCTCGCATCATGTTAGATTATTCGGGAAACTTGCTTTGGGGACTCCGCCAAATGGGGCGCGGCGATATCTTAGAAAATCTCAAACGCATTACCGTTGACCCCAATTATCAGCCTTACGTAGAATGGTTGGGAACCATGTGGAGTCATGCAGTCGTTCCCTCTACACCAATACCCGATATTAAACTGCATATCCAAGCTTGGCAACATAATTTCGCTGCCATTTTTGGTTGGGAAGCATTATCTCGCGTCAAAGGATTTTCTCCTCCAGAAATGCACCTACCCAATCATCCGGATACCTTATTTCAATTCGTGAAAGCACTCAAAGAAAGCGGATATCGTTGGCTATTAGTGCAAGAACATTCTGTCGAAACACTTACCGGACAACCCCTGCAATTCAAACACTTACCCCACCGTTTAATCGCCCGTAATTCCGATGGAGAAACTCTCAGCATCATCGCTTTAATTAAAACCCAAGGTTCCGACACCAAACTAGTAGGACAAATGCAGCCTTACTACGAAGCAAAAACCCTTTCTCCCCAAAAATTAGGTGGGGTTTCCATCCCACCAATAGTTACTCAAATTGGCGATGGAGAAAATGGCGGCGTGATGATGAATGAATTTCCCAGCGCCTTTTTCCAAGCTTGTCATGAAATGGCACAAAATGATGGTGGCAAATCCGGTACTGTAGCCATGACGGGTACGGAATACTTAGAATTAATTGCAGCGGCTGGTTGCCATCCCGATGATTATCCTACCTGCCAGCCAATCGGTCAACATCTAATTTGGCAGCAAATTTCCCCAGAAAATTGTAGCCCGGAAGCAGTAGCCAATGCTATCTATGAAATCAAACAAACTAACCATAATTTTCACATGGATGGCGCTTCTTGGACAAATCATATCAGTTGGGTACAAGGATACGAAAATGTCTTGACTCCCATGAATCAACTCAGCGCTTTATTCCATCAAAAAGTCGATCCGTTATCGGCAACCATTACTAAAGAATCTGCCTACCGAAAAGCATTACTGTACAATCTTTTACTGCAAACTAGTTGTTTTCGTTATTGGGGACAAGGTGGTTGGACGGACTACGCCCGTGAAATTTACCGACAAGGTGAAGAAATTTTAGTCAATCAATTGTGATGGATAGATAAGGCTAATTGGTAATAGGTAATAAAACCAATCGCTAATTAGCCATTCATTCTTCCCAATTACCAAAATAAGGTAAGATAATAAAAAGGTTAAGTCAGAGTTAAATAATTCATGGTTGAGTCCACAGTAGAAAAACATTCTCCTCTGAAAATCTTAATGATAGTCTTGTTATCGTTGCTGTTAGCCACTATATTTTTGCTATGGACAACGATCGCATTTCCGGGAGGAATGACCGTGTTTTCAGGAAAAAGACCCACTAACATCGGAGTACAAGCAGGCAAATTAGCCCCTTGTCCGAATAGCCCCAATTGCGTCAACAGCCAAAGTCAAGATTCTTTACATAAAATAGAGCCGCTTACTTATAATTCTACTCCCGCCGAGGCAATGGCTAATCTCAAAAAAGTCATTGAATCTGAAGAAAGAACCAAAATCATCACCGAAAATTCCCATTATCTCTATGCAGAATTCACCAGTAAAATTATGGGATTTGTCGATGATGTTGAATTCTATTTAGATGAAAATTCAAACACGATCCAAGTTCGTTCCGCTTCCCGTCTCGGTCAATCCGATCTGGGAGTCAATCGTAAACGCATAGAAACTATTCGCGCCAAATTTCAAGAACTCAAAAGTGCTTCTTAAAGTATGATATGATATGGGCAAGTTTGGTTACGAATTAATCTGTATGTACGCGAAGATTTTCTGCTAAACTCGCCCTCTTATCAGACAATGCTACAACTGACAATCGCTTTATCAATTAGCTAATAACTGTTAATATCTAAAAAGATTGAGCGTGATTTATTAGCGATCGCAATGAGTGCATCCACATTCCAAAAGCCACGGGTAGTCGTTGTCGGTGCGGGTTGGGCGGGCTTAGGTGCCACTTACCACCTAGCAAAACAAGGTTATGAAGTAACCCTTCTCGAAGCTGGTGCAGTACCGGGAGGCTTAGTAGCAGGGTGGAAAACCGCTGGCGGACGTTCTGTAGAAGCTGGGATTCACGGCTTTTGGTACCCTTATAAAAATATTTTTTCCCTGATTAATCAATTAGAATTAAATCCCTTCACTAATTGGACTCGTTCGAGTCAATATTCACCCGCAGGATTGGAAGTTGAATCGCCAATTTTTCAAGAAGAACCGCTACTGCCTACTCCGTTGGGAACTTTTCTTTATACTAAATTTAAAAGATTACCTTTAATCGATCGCCTTTCTGCTTTACCCCTACTATATACATTAATAGATTTTGATAATTCCGATGAAGCTTGGCGACGGTACGATAAAGTAACCGCCCGTGAATTATTCAAACAATTTGGGGTTTCTGCCAGACTATACAAAGATTCTTTTGAACCCATGTTATTAGTAGGATTGTTTGCCCCTGGCGAACAATGTTCTGCTGCCGCAGCTTTGGGTATGTTGTATTATTTTATCCTCGCCCATCAACCGAATTTCGATGTAGTTTGGTGTCGGGGAACGGTAGGAGAGAAGATATTTCGTCCTTGGGTAGACTACATCGAATCAATTGGCGGCAAAGTATTAACTCAACGGCGAGTAACTGACTTAATTGTCGATCGCAACAATCGCGCTACTGGCGTAGTTTGCGGTGAGGAAGTATTTGATGCAGATGCGGTAATCTTTGCAGTTGGTATTACCGGAATGCAAAAGATTGTCAGCAGCAGCCCTACTTTGCAAAGCCGTCAGGAATTTCGAGATTTGAGTAATTTGTCGGCAGTTGATGTGTTAGCAACTCGCTTGTGGTTCGATCGCAAAATCGATATCCCCCTTCCTTCTAATGCGTGTTTTGGCTTCAATCCTACTACTGGCTGGACGTTTTTCGACTTGAACAGCTTGCATGATGAGTATAAAAATGAACCTGGTACGGTAGTGGAAGCGGATTTTTATCACGCTAACCAGTTTTTACATCTAAGCGACGCAGAAATTGTTTCGATCGTTCATCGGGATTTAGCTACTTGTATTCCGGCGTTTCGAGAGGCGAAAGTAGTTGACAGCAGCGTAGTTCGTTTACCCCGTGCCGTTACTCATTTCTTCCCCGGCAGTTATCAGTATATGTTGCCGGGGGTAACTAGTTTTGATAATGTTTTTATGAGCGGGGATTGGATCGTTACTCGTCACGGTTCTTGGTCTCAGGAAAAGGCTTATGTTACTGGCTTGGAAGCGGCGAATTTTGCGATCGAACTTTTGGGACAGGGAGATAAGGCAAACATCCTACCCATAGAAGCTGATGAACCTCATATTCAAGTTGCCCGTACTGTTAATCAGTTGGTACGGGAGTTGGGGAAAGGTTTATTGCCTGATTTTTGGTTGCCGTGAATAATGGGTGTTTTTTACCACAGATGTCCACAGATGAACACAGATGAACACAGATGTTGTTTTGATATTTTGGATGGGATGTTAGGGTTTGGTTTTTTACCGCAGATGTAGGCGTTAGTCTTGTCTTGACATACTCCCCGCCGTGAACGGTCGGGGATTCTAATTCATGGTTCACAGAAGTCTGTTTGCTATATCAGGTAGCCCATTAATAGTAGTAAAATATCCAGATGCACCATGCTCTAGTTGAATAAAAAGAAATATTAAGTTAATCTTTCTTTTACTTTTTGACTTTTGACTTTTGACTTTAAACTCTGCCCCATTCTAAATCTATGACTACACAAAACTCAACAAATCTTACAGTGGAACAAGCACTCAAATTGCTTCAGAAATTTAGCTGTATTGAGGTTGAAACGATCGCATCCGCATCAGAAAAATCCTTACTTCAAGAAGCATTACAGCTAATTACTAGTTTGTGCGACTATCAAAATCTCGGTATTTGTGCCGAAACTGTTACTCAAGGTTTTACCATCTTAGAAAGCTACTTAAAAGGTTTGGATTATCAAATTCCTTTCGATACTTCTAATATCCCCGCAATTGAAGGGCCGGTCTACATAAAATTTAACACCAATAAGCAATCCTATTATCTCGATTCTTACACGGGAAAATATCGCGGAGTTTTGGTATCTTGCCAGTCTTCTGTTAACGAATCAATCAGCGGCACTTATGGTCATTTCCCATTAGACTTATTTCTATAGATAGATATTGGCTTCCGGATCGATCCCCGTGATCTAGATCACACTTTAAAAGCGAGTCAAATCACCCTAGTAGGTGTATTTTTGAAGGATATTTTTCACATACCTTAGAGTAAATCTAAATAGCGACTCTCAAAAGCAAGGGAATCTACTATGAAAGCCAAATTAATTAACTTTTTACAAGAAGAATTGTCCATCCCATCCGCTTCTATCGCTTTAGCAGAACGCCATAGCGAAGAATGCCCGAACCTAATCCCCATGATTCTTTGGCAATATGGACTGGTTAACTTATCCCAGTTAGACCGCATCTTTGATTGGATGGAAACAGCTTAGTAGTTCTCTTGCCTATCTGATTGGTTCATCTAGCCATCAGAGAGTTACAAACCGAAAATAACTCGTCTATTAGACACTTCGCTGACTTCTATATGATTCTTGTAAATAAACCGGGTTTCTTAAATTTTCCCAAAGAAACCCGGTTCAACATTTTTAAGGGTTTTTTAACCAAAAATTGCCCGGTAACGCCCCAAGGCTGTCAGCGGAAAATGTTGTAAGTAGAGATGATATTTCAGATAAAAATGGCAGGGAAAACCCGTACCAGTAAAATATGACTCATCCCAAGTACCGTCTGAGAGTTGAGTTGTCACAAGATAGTTGATTCCCTTGTCTATTGCTTCCTTGGCGAATTTCCCAGTTGCTTCACCCGCCGCTAATAAGCCAATTAACGCCCAAGCAGTTTGAGAAGCCGTACTATCACCTTTTCCTTTCAAGCTAGGATCGTTGTAGCTAAAGCAAGTTTCCCCCCATCCTCCATCCGCATTTTGACAACTCACTAGCCAAGCTGCACCCCGTTCGATATTGCTGCGGTGAGAATCTGGTGCAACTAACGCCAAGGCAGCGAGAACACCACTCGTACCATAGATATAGTTAACTCCCCAGCGCCCAAACCAGCAGCCTTCTGGTTCTTGTTCTTTTTTCAGATATTCTAGGGCGCGACTGAGGCGGTAAGAGTCAAAAGATAAGTTGCCTCGCCCTACCATTTCTAACACCCGTGCGGTAACATCGGCGGTGTTGGGATCGATCATGGCTTTTAAGTCAGCGTAAGGCAAAGAATTTAGCCAGTTTCGATCGTTATCTAAATCGAAAGCTGCCCAACCGCCTTCTTTACATTGCATGGTAGCAATCCAATCTACAGTTCTAGCAATGGCGGCATTTTTCAATGCTTCGTTGGGTAATTTAATTGCATTTAATGCCATCACTACTACTGCCGAATCATCGACATCTGGGTAAAAGCGATTGATAAATTCAAATGCCCAAGCGCCTGGTTTTCCTTGCTTGTTTTTAACTGCCCAATCTCCGTAATCAAGTATTTGTTTTTCCAGCAACCATTCGCCGCCACGAACTAATGCGGGGTGATTTGGTGCAATGCCAGAATCTACTAAACTTCGCATTACTAACGCAGTATCCCAAACTGGAGAAACGCAAGGTTGTACCCAATAAATATCGTCTTTTTCAACGGCGAAGCGATCGAGTGCTTGCAATCCTCTTTCGATAATGGGGTCTGCTACATCATAATTTAAGCAGCGCAATCCTAACAGGGAATTTAACATGGCGGGAATGATGCCGCCCCAATCTCCGGTGACTTCTTGCCGTTCTAATACCCATTTTTCGGCTGCTTTCAATCCTTCTTCTCGGAAGGGTACTAGGTTGAAATTTTCGGCTAGTTTGAAGGCATCATCCAATGTGACAAATATATCCGACCAATCAGAATTGCGGGGTAATTCGTAGCGTACTTTGTCTGCACCTTCTGTATAAAGTTCGTCTAAAGTGATGGCTGGTTCGGTGATGAAAACGGGTTTGCGATCGCATACGATAATCAGAGGAACCGTGCTACTGCGTGCCCAACTGGACATTTCATAAATGGTGAAGGGAAATGATTCTGGCAATAGCACGATCCAAGGTGGAATGGAGGGAACGCCCCGCCAGTTGTAGCAGCCAATTAATGCTAAGTGAATTTTGGTAAAAATGCGCGATTTGCTAATGCCGCCTCGTTTTAATATAAATTCGCGGGCTGCGATCATCGCGGGGTCGTCTTTCGATACCCCCAGCAATCTCAGCGCCATGTAAGCTTCGACAGACGTGCTGAGGTCTCCCCCATCGCCGTAAAATAGTTCCCATCCACCGTGCGATCGTTGTTCTTTCCGCAGATAAGTTTCTACTTTGTGCAGTGGTCTTGTCTTGTCCGTACCCCAAATTTTGTGGAGTAACACGGCTTCTGCGGTAATCGTTACGTTCGATTCTAACTCTGCCCACCAGTAACCATCGGGATATTGGATGGAAAGCAAGTAGTCCTGCGAAGCTGCAATCGCTTCATCTAAACCCGATAGCTTGGTTTTGTCCTGTGTTTGCATAAGTTACCGTTCACTCTCAATTGACTTATCTGGATGTAGCATAAAGCACTAATAGTACTATTTGCGTACCCAGCCGCAAATCTTGGCATATGATAGCAACATTTCAGAAGTGAGAATTCAGAAGTCAGGAGTCAGGAGTCAGAATTCTGAATTCAGAAGTTAGGAATTGATTCTCACAGAAACCCGATTTCTTGAAGAAACTGGGTTTCTATCCTTTTATTTTGCAGAACTGCATCACCGGAATTACCCGATTGCCGCTTGCCATCAAAACGTTCCGGACGATTCCGAATTACTCCATCTTGATATCTGATAACTAATTGCTCAAACCTATCTTTTGGGTCTTGATTGCTGCTTTGTTGCAGTTTTCTTAGTAATTCTTGTTTAAGTACAGTATGATTATCTTCGGCTAGTTTAAAGATACTTTTTTTCTCTTTGTCCTCGTTCCAGTACGTATTTTTCTAGTTGCTCTAACGCCTGGGATCTTAAAGCTGAAATTACCTGAAAATAACTAATTGCGCTAGAAGCCTAATTAACAATAATAATGCCTATCGCTATGGGTAATACAGCTTTTTTAGTAATAGTTCTGTTCGTTTTTATTAAGCTGTTTTGATTTATGTAGCTAGAATATTTTTGCTTGGATTTTTGTCCAAAAACCATATATTTAGGCAATTGAAAAACGAATAAATTGATACATACATATTAAAATCAGATTAATTATAGCCTCATGACTAATAAAGTAACGCTTTATTAAGTTAATTGTAGAGAGAGATAAATTTATACCCCTAGAGAGATGAAAAATTTTTGTTAGATTGCTAAATTAAATAATGAAATATATCCAGGAGTAAACTGTATGAATATTATTGCTTGGGTAATTTTAGGTCTACTTGCTGGTGCGATCGCAAAAGCTATCTATCCAGGTAATCAAGGTGGCGGCATTCTGGGTACAATTATCTTAGGTATTATCGGTGCTTTTGTAGGCGGCACTTTGGCCACCTTATTACAAACGGGAAGATTTACTCTCGCTGCCACTAGCCTGAGCATACCCGGTTTATTTGTCGCCGTACTCGGTGCTTTGGTGGCGATTTGGATCTGGAATATGATTAATCGCAGAGCCTACCGTTAAATCTTCGTTTCTACCATTGGAATTGCGATTATTTTGTGGTGATGTTGAATAACTTAGGTAGAAGCATATTACCACGTTTGCTACCAACTGAATATTATTTAGCATATTCCTGCTATTTTGCGCTCCCTAATTACTGGAGCGCATTTTAAATTTGTCATAATATTATAAAATTTTATCAACAAAGGCTTCAGGAACCTGGATAGCCAGAATCCCAAATTATTACACCTTCTGGATTCTGAATTAAGACTCCTGAACTCTTGTGCAAATTTCATTTGGATTGGTGTAATGAATTACATTTGGTTGGGATTGGCTATTTTATCTTTAATAATTTGGGTGGTACTATTATGTTTTTGGGGACAATTTTGGCAAGCCAACCAACGTTTAGAAGTGAAAGAGACAGAACTAGAAAAATGGCCATATGTTTGTGCGGTGATTCCCGCCAGAAATGAAGCTGATGTCTTGCCAGCGACAATGCGATCGCTACTTACCCAAGTATACCCCGGTGCTTTCCAAATCATCCTAGTTGACGACAACAGCACCGACAATACGGGAAAAATTGCCCAAAAAGTTGCTGAAGAATTAAATAAATCCGAGCAAATTAAAGCTATTTTTGGCGAACCGTTGCCACCGGGTTGGAGTGGTAAACTGTGGGCAATGGAACAAGGTATTCGTTACGCGGAAAATCTCAACCCACTACCAGAATATTTTTTACTAACCGATGCAGATATCGAACATCATAACATTAACTTGCGTCAATTAGTTACTAAATCACAACAAGAAGATTTAGATTTAGTTTCTCTGATGGTACTTTTGCGATGTGAAAGTTTTTGGGAAAAATTATTGATTCCTTCTTTCGTCTTTTTCTTTCAAAAACTTTATCCATTTCCTTGGGTAAACAATCCCAAAAATCCCACCGCCGCCGCCGCCGGGGGTTGCATTTTAATTCGTCGTCAAGCTTTAAATCGAGTTGGCGGTATCGAAGTAGTTAAACAAGCATTAATCGATGATTGTTCTTTAGCAAAAGCCGTGAAATTTCCAGGTAAAATTTGGTTGGGACTTACCCAAGAGACGCGCAGTTTGCGAACTTATTCTACTTTATCTAGTATTTGGGATATGGTGGCGCGAACGGCTTTTACTCAATTGAATTATTCCCCATTTTTGTTACTGGGAACGTTAATTGGTATGACATTGGTTTATATCGTTCCTCCAGTTGCCGCAATTGCTGGTGCGTTAACGGGAAATTGGTTAATTGCAGTAGTAGGGTTATTCACTTGGTTGCTGATGGCAATTGCTTATTTTCCGACGATTAACTTGTATAAACGTTCTTTTTTATGGTCTTTTTGTTTACCTGTAATTGCTTTTCTCTACACGCTGATGACTCTAGATTCAGCTTGGCGTCACTGGCGGGGACGTGGCGGCGCTTGGAAGGGGAGAGTTTATCCTGTAACTATTAATACACGGTCTTAGATAGTGTAGCAAGCGCTAGTATTTTCACCTACATAATCTGGAAATTTAGAGGCTATTATAGCGGTCAAAGATCGTGAGTTTTACCTATGAAATGGCCTACCTGGATTCCTTATCCTGGTGCGTGGATGAATGCTTTCGTCCTCTACCTTTTACTGCACTTTATTTCTTCTGGTTCAAAAATATTTGGTGATTTTGGTTCCTTTTTAGCTAGGGTTTTACAGAGACCGGAACATTGGGTACTTTCTGGCGTCTTAGCTGCATTATCGCCGATTATTATTATCGCTTTCATACATCATTTTTTGTACCTATTTTTGGCTAAATTTTTCCCCAGTCTTCGTTCACCAGAAACCGAACAAACTAGCGGATTCTTTCCCAGTTTATTGAGTGTTTGGGAAGGTTTGTATGGGTGGTTGGTAATCGTAATATCCAGTTTACTTACGGTTGCTGTTTTAGCTTTGTTTTATCCTTTGTTTGGTTCTCAATACCAGAACTGGTTTTACAATTGGAAAGGACAGCTATATGGCCCAGGTATGTTGGTATGGACGGTGATTTCAGCTTATCTTTACCAGTTTGAACATATAGTTCAGCAACGTATGATAGCTGTAGAGTCTCAATACGAGCGAAGATGAGAATTGATTTGTTACCATTGAGACAGGGATGGTAAATCTCCCTGTCCCATAATAATTTAATGCCATTTAAGGTTAAAAAATTTTTAACCTTAATTGAACAAGTTAGTAGACTTACATCTTGTACCATTCCCAACAAGATTGGAGAACCTACATAACGAGCGCGAAAAATTGAAACTTTCAAGTTTAGCTATTTGTAATAACCCCGGTTTTTAGCCTTGTGGCAAGATTTTAGTAGAGATTTTTTCTAATACTTGCAATCCGCGAAGCGAACCATAAATTAAGCGAATTGCACCGATCGGATTTCGCAACATAGCAATTGCTAAAGGCCAAGGTTTGAGTGAACCATCAGAGCTAAAGGCACTGGTGAGATTGGGGATATTGTGTTTGCAATCATCGCTAACTACTCTTAAGATTGCTACTGCGATATTTGCTTTAGTCAATAGATTTACAGCAGCGAATCCTTCCATGTCAACTACTTCAGCACCATAAATATCACCTAAACGGCGTTTTTGGGAAGCTGAATAAATCAGGCGATCGCTAGTTAAAGTACTGACACAATAAACAGCGGGATTTAGTTTGTTAAAAATTTGTTCTGTAAGAGCAATATCGCATTGTGCGATCGCCAAACCTTCATCTGATTCGTACATACAGTTTTGGTAAACTACGACATCCCCCACTTGATATTTTGACGAGAGACTACCGCATAAACCCATTACCAACACCTTTGGCTGCTTTATATTTGCTAATTCCCCAGATTTTAGCCAATTTTCCAGATATCGACTTAATGGTTTAACCCCGATCGGGATGGCAAAAACTGACGGTATCGAATTGGCGGAAGATGATGCCTCTATTTTTTTTAACCCTTGGCAAACAGCCTTGTACTCTACTCCTTGCGGAACCAAGATAGCATCAATCATGGGAGATAAATATGTATGTAGTTGGAAATTTATCAAGCAAGATTTTAGGAGTTAGCAGCCATAATTCAAAAGAAAAAATTCTTTTAGTTACTGAATTATGATGAATGGCTTAGATAGTCATAATAAATTCTTTTATTTTGCCAGTAGAGGTTGATAGTCATTTTATATAATAAGCGATAGTCTAGTCAAAAATATTTAATTAGCGCTAAATTATTCCAGATACCAGGGAATCAACTGTCACTCAGATGGCATCAAAAAAGCAGAAAACGAAGTAAGTTAAGATGTGTGGGCTAATTCTTTGAACATGGTAAAGCTAAATCGCAAAATACCCCTACGAAAACTCTTCAATATTTCCAGGCTGGCGATCGCGCATCCCCGGATCGCACTCGGTTTTTGGATCGCCGCGATCGTAGCAGGGTTGTTGGCTTTCAGTTCCCTGAAATATGCCCTGTTTCCCGATATTACCTTTCCGGTGGTGGTGGTAAATGCCAGCGCACCGTTTGCAGAAGCTACAGCTACAGAAGCAAAGCTTACTCAGCCGATCGAACAATCTCTGGAGTCTATCCCCAAATTAGATCGAGTGCGTTCCTCCAGCTACCCCAACCAGAGTGTAATTAGTTTATCCTTTGCGGTGGGGACAAACTTAGAAAAATCCACCGCGCAAGTAGAAAGTAAACTTCAGCAACTAAAATTGCCAGAAGGGTCAACTTATAAAGTGATTCCCTTTAACTTAAACGAGTCAGCCGCCGTCAGTTACGCGATCCGAAGCCCTTCTCAAAATCTGGCAGATTTAACTAAAATCGCGCAAGAAAGAATTCTCCCCTCGATCGCTGAGTTACCGGGAGTACTGAAAGTCTCGCTGTTAGGCGCACAAGCAGAAGGAGAACAGGAGAGTAATTCCCAGTCACTCATTACTATTCAAGATTCGTTAGTTAGCTTTGGTGGGGTAGACGCCCTAGCTTTTCAAGTAATCAAAAAAGCGGATGCTAATACATTAGAAGTTGTTTCGGCGGTGGAAAAAGAAGTCGTCCGCTTGCAGTCTTTATTCCCAGAAGTGCAATTCATCTTAGCCGCTACTCAAGCAGAGTATATCCGCGCCGCTACTCAAGCTACCATCGATGCTTTATTAGAAGCGATCGCATTATCTGCGATCGTTATTTTCCCATTTTTGTGGAACTGGCGAGCAACATTAATTTCTGCTTTGGCGATCCCGATATCTCTGTTGGGAACGTTCATCGTGATGGCAATTTACGGATTTAACCTAGAAACCATTACCCTGTTAGCTTTAGCATTAGTGATCGGTAGCGTGATCGATGATGCGATCGTCGATGTCGAGAATATCATGCGCCATATCGATCGAGGAGAAAAACCCCGCACCGCCGCCCTGTTAGCTACTGACGAAGTGGGATTACCAGTCATTGCCTCCACTTTAACCGCAGTCGCCGTATTTCTGCCCATTGCCTTAATGAGCGGGACAATTGGCCAATTTTTCAAACCTTTCGGCATCACGGTTTCCGCTGCGATGCTTACCTCTATGCTAGTGGCGCGGACTTTATCGCCAGTTTTAGCCGTATTTTGGCTCAAACCGAATAGTGGTCAACCTTCTTTGCGGGAGAATAGAATTTGGGTTAACTTTAACCAAGGTTATCAAAATCTGTTAGCTTGGTCGCTCAAACATCGGGGAATCGTCATCAGTTTAGCGATGATAATTTTTGTGGGAAGTTTAGCTTTAATTCCGTTTATTCCCAAAGGTTTTATTCCCAAACTCGATCGCGGTGAATTTAATATTACCTATCGCGCCCCCATATCAGCGATCGCTTACTTACCAGAATGGTTGAGATCCTCCGCCGGTGAAGAAGCAAATCCTTTACAAGAATCTCTCGATGTTGCAAAACAACTAGAACAAGTAGTTTTGCGATCGCCAGAAGTAAAAACAGTCTTTACTGTCGTAGGTTCTCGTCAAGGAGAACCGAATCGAGGCAATATTTATGTCAAATTAAAAGACGATCGCCAACTTCACACCGCCCAAATCCAAGACCAAATTCGTCAGCAATTACCTACTTTACCAGGCGTAACTACCAGCGTCGAAGATATTCAATTTGTCGATACTGGCGGACAAAAACCACTGCAACTTGCCTTAACAGGCGATAATTTGCAAACATTAAGCGAAACTGTCCGCAAACTCCAACAAAAAATTGAAAGAATATCGGGATTTGTCGATATCACCATCACCGGTGCAACGAGTGAAGACGGTACTCCTTTTCAAATCGAACATCGCGACGGTAAGCGATCCGTTTATCTTAATGCTAACCTCAGCCAAAATCTCACCATCGGTCAAGCCACCGATATTATTTTGGCAGAAGCTAAAAATGTCGTACCTCCTGACATTTCTTTAAATTTAGGAGGAGATTCCGCCCGCAGCAACGAAGTATTTAGCAGTTTCGGCACAACTTTAACTTTATCTGCTTTGTGCATTTTTCTAGTGTTAGTATTTTTGTTCAAAAGTTGGATCGATCCCCTAATTATTTGTTTGTCATTACCGCTAGGATTAGTGGGAGCAATCCAGGCACTACTATTTACAAATAGCGATTTTGGTATGATATCCTTAATCGGCTTCGTGTTTTTACTCGGCTTAGCCAACAAAAACGCCATTTTGCTAGTAGATTACATCAAACAGTTACGCAAAGTCGGGTTCAATCGCACAGATGCCATCCTGAAAGCAGCGCCAGTCCGATTTCGACCAATCTTGATGACAACCGTTTCTACTATATTAGGTATGTTACCCCTTGCTTTAGGATTAGGCGCAGGTGCGGAATTACGAGCACCAATGGCAATTGCGATCGCAGGTGGTTTAGTAACTTCTTCTATCCTCAGCTTAATCGTCGTTCCCATCGTCTACGATTTGATCGAAGAATGGCAACCTCGTAAACAATTTTAGATCGGTTCGTAGTAAGGACTTCAGTCCTTTCTTCCCCAGTTCGTAGTAAGGACTTCAGTCCTTATTCCCCCAGTTCGTAGTAAGGACTTCAGTCCTTATCCCCGGACAAAATGAGGACTAAAGTCCTCACTACTAACCAATTTTTCATCGCAATCAACAATGACCAAAACAGCATTTGTGACAGGCGGAACAGGTTTTATCGGTGCAAACTTAGTTCGCTTGTTAGTCGAAGAAGGATATCAAGTAAAAGCACTAGTCCGTGCAGATAGCCGTTTAGATAACTTACATAATATAGATGTAGAACTCGTCAAAAGCGATCTCAACGATCCCAATTTATCCCACTTGATGACTGGTTGTGATGTACTATTTCATGTAGCTGCTCATTATTCCCTTTGGCAAGCCGACAAAGATTTACTTTACCGCCATAATGTATTGGGAACCCGCCACATTTTAGCAGCAGCGCGTCAAGCAGGGATCGATCGCACCGTGTACACCAGTTCCGTCGCCGCCATCGGAGTGAAAGAAGCAGGTATCGCCGATGAAACTTATCAAAGTCCGGTAGAAAAACTGATCGGTGATTACAAAAAATCTAAATACTGGGCGGAACAAGAAGCAATCAAAGCAGCAAAAACAAATCAAGATATCATCATCGTTAATCCTAGCAGTCCGATCGGCCCTTTGGATATCAAGCCTACCCCCACAGGCGATATTATCCTGCGTTTCCTAAAAAAGCAAATGCCTTTTTATCTCGATACCGGATTAAATTTTATTGACGTGCGAGATGTGGCGCGAGGACATTTGCTAGCTTTAGAAAAAGGGAAAACCGGAGAACGCTACATCTTAGGAAACCAAAACCTTACCCTCAAAGAAATATTAGATAAACTTGCCAAAATTACTGGAATTCCCGCACCGAAAAACACCGTACCAGCTTGGTTACCCCTCAGTGTAGCTTGGATTGACGAAAAAATTCTTGCCCCTTTAGGCAAAACCCCTTCCGTTCCCTTAGATGGCGTTCGCATGAGTACCCAAAAAATGTATTACGATCCCTCAAAAGCCGTCAAAGAATTAGGTTTACCTCAAACTCCCATAGAAACCGCTTTAAAAGATGCCGTAGATTGGGTTAAGAAAAATTTTAATATTTAAAATAGAGTATGCCAAAAGGATGGAGTATCAAATAACATTCATACTTTATACTTTAGCCTTCATCCTTCATCCTTTTCTATGACCTCATTTCACATTAAAATATTAGCTGCTACCCTAATGGCGATCGACCATATAGGAGCCGTATTTTTTCCAGATATACTCGCTTTTAGAATCATTGGCAGATTGAGCTTTCCTTTATTTGCATGGCTAATCGGACAAGGGGAAAAGTACACCAAAAATTTTAACCTTTATCTTTTTAGATTAATTATCTTAGGAATAGCAACTCAACCAATATACTATTTACTATTTAATATTCCTCGCCCCAACATATTAGCAACGTTAGCTTTAGGCTTAATTGCTATTAGATTAGACAAAATAACCAAGTTAAAATTCTTGTTTACTTTTATTTTTGCTTTACTAGCCGAATTAATCAACTCTGAATACGGTGCTTATGGTGTATTGATGATATCTATATTATCGAATTTTAATCCTAATCATGTTTATTGGGTGATTCAATGGATTTTGCTTAGTTTATCACCATTAATATTACTGAAATTTCCTGATTATCAATTGTTTGCTATATTCACTCCTTTAATACTCATCAACTATAACGGTGAACCGGGTAAAAAAGCCAAATGGTTTTATCTATTTTATCCGGTTCATTTTGCAATATTGTATTTGGTAAACGTGATGATTACAAATAGTTAGATACAATTGAAATATCATGCTTCCGGTTCGATTCCCGCAGCACGTAATTGTGATCGCAATTGTTCTAACTTTTCTTCTGCTCGTTCCGCTCTTTGCCGTTCTAATTCCGCTCTTTCTTCCCCAGTCAGCAGTAAATTACCTTCACTATCCCACCAACGCAACCAAGGCAATTCTAAATTTTGATAGCGTCCTTGCCAAATTCCCAACTCCACTCCTAGCGGATTAATCGGATAATGACCCCGTTCGTTTGCTGCTACTAACTGATATTCGCCCTCCATTAAATGATACACTTCAACCCTCGCCCGTTTCACTTCATAAATCCCGTAAAATGCCGGACGAATTACATTTTCATAAATCCAAAATTTACCCGGCTTCACATCTTCTTCACCACCTCTTGACAAAGGAGTTCTGTCTCGTTCTTCTGATCCATCTCCCGACACGAATTCTAATACAATTAACGGCGGTATCAGTTCTTGCCACAATACATAAGAACGCCGCACTACTCCGTTAATAGTTGCTGGTACGTTTGGAACATAAAACCAATCTGGTGATTCCGCGCCTCGTTCTGGCGGTTCCGTTATCCGCCAATATATTCCGCAATCTTGACCGATGCAATAGTTGCCGTCGGGATGCCTTTGCTGGAATACTGGTGTAATGGAATCTGTTAACAGAATGCTTTGGGGATGTTCTTGAAAATTTTTCACAAAAGTGCCGTCTGATTCTGGTAACTGAGTATGATCTGGTAAAGTGGTTAATGCTGAGGGATCAGTAGTGAAAATCATGAGGTTTTATATGGTGACTTTATTAGCATTTTAACTATTTTATTTTGCCAAACAAACTAATCTAAATAATATCCAAGTAGTTTACCAAATTAATTGCGATCGGTTTTTAGAGAGCCAGAAACCCGGTTTTTCTAAAAAACCGGGTTTCTTGAATTACTGAATTTAATCCATCACCACTAACTGTCCATTGTTACCCAATTATCGTGCCAGTTAAGCTAAACTACGCAAAACGCCTAAATTAGGTATTTATTTGGTGAGAGGAGCGGAGATACATGGCTATTAATCTACTACAAGCCTTAGAAGTCGGGAAATATATCGTCGCCCAACGTCTGTCGGGGCGCAAAAGATATCCCTTAGTGTTGATGTTAGAACCCCTGTTCCGTTGCAACTTGGCTTGTACTGGTTGCGGTAAAATTCAGCACCCAACAGAAATTCTCAAGCAAAACCTCTCCCCAGAACAGTGTTTCGCTGCTGTGGAAGAGTGCGGTGCACCAATTGTTTCCATTCCTGGGGGAGAACCGTTGCTGCATCCCCAAATTGATGAAATTGTCAAAGGTTTGGTAGAACGGAAAAAGTTTGTTTATCTTTGCACCAATGGCATTTTGCTGGAAAAGAGTTTAGATAAATTCGAGCCTTCGCCTTATCTAACTTTCAGCGTACACTTAGATGGGTTGCGCGAACTTCACGATAAATGTGTCGATCGCAAAGGCGTTTTCGATACAGCCGTGAAAGCCATTCGCGCCGCTAAAGCCAAGGGATTTCGCGTTACCACCAACAGTACCGTGTTTGAGGGAACAAATCCCAAAGAAATGCAAGAATTCTTTGATTTTCTCGCCACTCTGAATATTGATGGCATGATGATTTCCCCCGGTTATAGTTATGAATGGGCACCGGATCAGGAGCATTTCTTGAAGCGAGAACAAACTAAAGCCTTATTCCGGGAAATTTTAGCGCCTTATAAAGCAGGTAAAACAAACTGGAATTTCAATCACAACCCGCTATTTTTAGATTTTCTGACTGGGGAAAAAGATTACGAATGTACCCCTTGGGGAAGTCCTAGTTATAGCGTTCTCGGTTGGCAAAAACCCTGCTATCTTTTGAATGAGGGTTATTATACCACTTTCAAAGAATTGCTAGACAATACAGATTGGAGTGCATACGGTCACAAAAGCGGTAATCCAAAATGTGCAGATTGCATGGTACATTGCGGTTACGAACCAACAGCAGCAACCGATGCAATGCAACCAAATAATGTAGTGCGTGCGATCGGTAGCGTATTTGGTATGGTTAGTTAGTTAATTAGTCATTAGTCATTGGTCATTTGTCATTGCCAAAATAACAAATGACCAATTGCAATTTTTTTTAAATAAATCTACATCTATAATCTGTGTACCCAAGCAGAAGGCTATCGCTTACATCTGTGTTCATCTGTGTTTATCTGTGGACATCTGTGGTAAAAAAAATCCTTTGATATCATCTCTAGTGGGAATCAAAGGTTAATTTTTTACCGCAGATTAAGATAGATACACGCAGATGTACGCAGATAAGAAAGCTATACAGTAGGACGAATGACGCGCTTTGCTAATCCAGCCGTTTCCAATGCTCTAATCGCCCACCAAGTCATATCTAATTCCCACCATTTCCAACCTGCTTTTGCCACATTAGGATAAGCGTGGTGGTTGTTGTGCCAACCTTCGCCGTAGGTGAGGAGTGCAGCCCACCAAAGGTTGCGGGAACCGTCTGCCACTTCAAAACGACGATCGCCCATCATGTGTGTTGCGGAGTTAATCAACCAAGTGGTGTGCCATAATGTGACGGCTCGCAATACTACTCCATAGATCACAAAAGACCATCCACCCAAGGCATAGAGCAGCAAACCAACTGGTATTTGCAGCATCAAGAAATAGCGATCGAGCCATTTGTAATAAGGGTCGCGAGATAGATCGGGGGCGTATTTATGATAAGTATTGCGATCAAAAAACTCAGCGCGAGGATAGAAAATCCACAGCATATGACTCCACCAAAAGCCCCGGCTAGCTGCATAGGGGTCTTTATCTCTATCTTCCGTATGCAAGTGGTGCTGGCGATGTCCGGACACCCAAAAGATCGGCCCACCCTGAAGTGCTAAAGCTCCGATCGTGGTCAGGATATACTCTAACCACTTAGGCACTTGCAAACTGCGGTGAGTGAGCAAGCGATGGTATCCCAGACAAATCCCGATGCTGCCAAACAGCCAGTGGAGAAGAATCATCACCCCCAAGGCAGACCAAGAAAAGAACCAGGGAGCTAGCAGCGCTAGAGCGTGAAAAGTCCCGAAAAAGGCAACATTCGTCCAACTCAGTTTTAGTGATTCTGAGGGTTTTTGTAACGTTGCGCTGGAATTTGAAGTCATAACATTTCCTATTTTCTGAGGCTTGCATCTTGTTGACCCGATCCAGGACTAGTTCGCCTTTCTCCCGGCAAATTTGCCGTTTGAGAGTGCTTGCTCGACTTTAGGAAGAGCGTTACAGTGGAATGAACGATGCAAGTGTTGCTTACTTTTTAGCCTAACAACTTTTCCCATAACCTGCAAGTATCACTTGCAAATAAATTTTATGACTGCTCAACGCAAATCCGCTCGGCAGCGTCTGGTACAAGCAGCACTGCAATTGTTTGCTGCTCAGGGGGTGACTGAGACGACTACTCGACAGATTGCTGAATTAGCTGATGTGAATGAAGTAACTTTATTCCGTAACTTTGGGAGCAAGCATGGCTTGCTGATGGCTGTAATTGAGGAAGCAGAGGTTTTTACTCAACTGGGAGCAGTGCTGGGACAACAGGCGAATCAAAATCCCAGCTTGGCTGATGCGCTGCAAGCTTATGCAGAGGGTTATTTGCAAGCGCTGGAAGAAATTCGCGAATTTGTACGATCGCTAGTGGGAGAAGCGGGACATTATCCACCGGAAAACCGCCAAGCGATCGGCAGAGGACTGGCCCAAATTCATCGCTACACGGTGCAATATTTAACTACAGTCTTGTCACGAGAGCATTTACAATTGCGGCTGGAGCTACCAAAATTGGCTAGCTTGCTGAATACCCTGCTACTAGGATATGCGGCGATCGAATTTACAACTGAATTTCACGAACTCTGGCCCGATCGAGCCACATTTATCAATAATTTAGTAGATTTATTTCTTTCCAACGAACGAGTTGAGGGTACAAAACCAGCACAAACTAGCAGTTTGCCAACGGTAGATTGTAGCGCCACTCTGTTGGGAGGAGAAGTAATAGATTTACCGACATCTTTAGTACAAGGAATTCTGCAAAAGGCTCGTAAGTCCGGTTCTCAAGACTATGCTCTAGTTTACGTGCTGTTTGGTGCTGGTTTGAGTGCGGGGGAAGTTGCGAATCTTTTGCGATCGCATTCTATTTTTGACGAACAACAACATCTTTTGCAAATCATCCAAGGCGCAAAACGCCAAGTGCCTCTCAATCAATGGATTATGGGACATCGCTACGGCACCTATACCAAAAATCCCCTCACGCAATGGCTGAAAACCAGAAAAGACGAACAACCAGCATTATTTATTAACGACAACGGACAACCAATGTCTGAAGTAGAGATCCGCCTGCGCTGGCAGGAAATTGTTGCCGATATTATCACACCTTCAGGGTATCCCCCTGCGATCGAACAAGCCCAACAAACTTGGCGCGTTGAAATGCTGACGCGAGGAATGAATCTAGAAGGCTTAAGTATTCTCACTGGTTGCGATCCAGAACAATTACAACCCTATGTACGTCGAGCCCAAGAAAAGGCAGCATTGGAAGAAGCCATCCGTTTAGATCGGCAAATTGGCTAGTTTTAATGTTTTAAGCTGATAAAAAAGACAAAAATTGGCAATGAACAACAATGACGAGAACTTAAAAAGACCACAGCTTCTGCAATTAGCCCAGCAGAGGAATGAAAATGCGATCGCGCAACTGCTCAACCAAGCCTTAGCACACAAACAAATAACTGCGATCGTCAAAATTACCGATGACCATATCAAAATTACCTTACAATCAGAACAAATTCCTGACATCCGAACCGCCAAAATATTGATAGACCGAGAACTGCTGCGAATCCACGGTTTAGGCATTTCAATTATTCAACTCCAAGGATATCAAAAAGGAGCCGAACTCCCAGTTTGGACAGAAGAATTTATACTAGGTTCTCAAGCTCAAGCAACCCAAACTAATTTTTCATCAAAAACAACAGTACCAGTTGAAGAAACCAGGAAAAAGAAAAAACCCTATCAGATAAAATTCCCTACAAAACCCATTGAAAAAGCAGGTTTGCAAGCCTTAACAATTGGATTTGTATTGGCGGTAATCTTCCAAATATTTGTGCCTTTAAAAATTTTATTTAACGGATTTCAAGTCATGGTGCATGAAGTCGGTCATGCACTCACCTATTGGTTATTCGGATACCCAGCGATTCCCAGCGTTAACATTCTCTATGGAGGTGGAATTACACTTGCTTTGGCGCAATCTCGTTTAATTTTAGGAATAATTTATGGGTTAATCGCATTTCTATTTTATCAATGTCGCCAATCTCGTCGTTCTTTAATATTCTTAATTTGCTTCACCGTAATTTATACGTGGATATTACGAACGCCTATGTCTAGAATGTTAATCACCTTTATGGGTCATGGTATGGAATTAGTAGCTATAACTGTCTGTTTGTATTTTGCGATCGGAGGCTATTTCTGCCGCATAGATATAGAACGTCCACTTTACGCAATGCTGGGCTTTTTTCTCTTCTTTTCCGACTGGCAATTCTCATGGGATTTAATTTTTAATCCAGATTTCCGAAGCTTTTATGAAGAAGGTATCGGCGGCGTAATTGATAATGATTTTGTCATTCTAGCCAACGATTACTTGAATGTTGACTTATCTATCGTCGCTAAATACTTCTTATTTGGCTGTATTTTTACGCCACTAATAGCCTTTTTATTGTTTAGTTACGAGAAAGTATGGCAATCAGCAATTTATAGTCTTTTGCCATCTAAATAAAACTGGGGTTTTCGTAGGTTGAGTTGACGCTAGGAAACCCAACCTACAATTCTTTAACTATATTATCTGCGTTTATCTGCGTGTATCTGTTTTTATCTGCGGTAAAATTTAAACATTAATTCCCACAGATAATTTTTCGCATCTTTGCATCAGTGGATACCATTGATTTAACGAGAACCAACTTTCACAGGCATAGACTGAGGTTGACTGCGAACTTTTTGAGAATAAAAAGAAGCTGATTCTTCACCTGTAGCACACTGGCGCGTAAACTCAATCAAATGATGTCCTACTAAGCCAACGTGAATCACATCTTCAATTTTTCCAGCTTTTAATGCTGGTTTTGCCATCTTCCAAAAAGTTTCGCGGTAACTACCAAACACGCCGACGCGCAACAAAATATTACCCAGAATAGTTAAACCCTTGCGAATATTAGCTAAAGAAGCACGTTGAGGACTGTTGGGAACTTTGATCCGATTTGGATAGGTGTGTTCCATATTGTAAGCAAAACGTTGATATAAAAATTCTGGTTCGTAAGCAGTAGTAACGCAGCGTTGCCACATTTCCACCACTTGTTCATAAGGTAAGAGAAACTCTACATTTGATTCCCGCTTTTCATCAAAAATTAACCTGCCTTCTGCTTCTAATCTTCGCCATAAAGGAGTTCTCGGTAAAGCATAAAGTAAATTAATCGTCAGCATAGGAATATTAGAAAGCCGCATAAATTCGATAATTCGATCGGCTGTATCTGGCGTATCCGTATCCAATCCCATGATGATTCCCGATACTACTTCCATGCCGTAGCTGTTTAAAATTTTCACAGCTTCTAAAATCGGCATACTTAAATTATGGTCTTTAGAAATCGAGTGTAATGCTTCCGGTTCTGGTGTTTCGATGCCGCAAAAAACCGTACAAAAATAAGCTTCCCGCATCATTTCTAAAAGCTTGGGACTTTGGGCGAGATTGAGGGTGGCTTCACAGGCGAATTGAACTGGATAACCGTTATTTTTTTGCCACTGAATTAAGTAGGGTAGCAAGTCCATTACGGCACGGCGATTACCGACGAAATTATCATCGACAAAATAGATCGCACCTGGGTTACCCGATGCGAGAATGGCATCTAATTCAGCTAATACTTGTTCTGGAGTTTTCAAGCGGGGATTGCGTCCGTACAGTTCGGGAATATCGCAAAATTCACAGCGATAAGGACAACCGCTAGAAAATTGAACGCTACCGAGTAAATAATGATTGATATTTGCTAAATGATATGCGGGGATGGGAAATTCGCTTAATGGTAATCTTTCTTTTGTTTCAAAACGAATTTGTCTTGGGGGTCGTTGGCTATGCAGATCGATATATTCAATCATTAAATCCGTAGCGTCCCCTAATTCACCCAAGTGCAGGATGTCGAAAGTCGGGTAATATTCCGGACAACCGGATACGGAAGGGCCACCGATAATGGTGATTTTTCCTTCTTTGTGGGCGAGTTCGTTGATTTTATTTAATTGCGGACGCTGAATGTGCATTCCGCTGGCGATTACTACATCTGCCCATTTATAATCCGATCTTTTCGCAGGTTGAACATTTTCATCAATAAAGCGAATTTCCCACTCTTGGGGTAAATAAGCCGCCACCACTAAGATTCCCTGAGGTGGCATAAAAGCTTTCACGCGATTGGTGAGGGGATAAGCGTGGTGAAAAGTACCAAATGACGGGGTGTATTGGGGAAAAATGCAGAGAATACGACGATGGTTCTGTGGTATGTAGCGTTTTCTCCCTGTGGTCATTTCTGGCACTGGCTGCTCGAAAGTTTTTAGCTTGGCAGTCATCCGTGTTTCTCCTCACTATATGAAACTTGTTCGTATTTATAGCAGTTTCGGAAGGGGCTAGGGAAAGGGGGGAAAGGATGAAGGATGAAGTCTGAAGGCTGAAGGGTGAAGTCTGAAGGATATAAGGATAAAAATTAATTTATTTTCTTTTTCTCCCCATCTCCCCATTCCCCATCCCCTCATCCCCCCATCTCCCTATTTCCCTAAGCGCCCGTTACTTTAGAAATTAAAGCTAAAACAGCGCTGCGACTGAGTTTGCTTTCACCGTGAGCGAGTACGTCGAGGGTGGCGTGGGCTAAGGTGAGGGGAATTTGGCAGAAGTTCAAGGCTGGCCCTGATGGTAAAGATGTGGTGTAGGCGTCAGCTAGTTTGAGATTGCGTCGAGCGTAAATCTGCATATCGTTTGCCGTCCAGCCATCTGGGAAGAAGTTGACGCCACGGACGAGATCTTCGTTGTGATTACGCAAGATGTTGACTGCTTGTAATCCTCGACCAAATCCGATCGCTTGGATTCGATCGGTCTGAGTGCCATCGTACCAAGCCCACAGGTCGGAGAGTAATACTCCTACTGCGCCGGCAACGCTAAAGGTGTAGCGATTTAAGTCGGCTTCGGTGTTAATCGTCCAGCTATTGGTAGCCCAGTATGCCATGCGATCGGCCATTGCTGCGGTAGCATCCCAAACGCGAGGCGCAATGCTGTCTGGAGCCAGCATTGCCCATTCTCCTACCCGAATCGATACTTCTGGTAACTCGCACCCGTGCATGGATGATGGTAGGGAGAAATCTTTCAGGTCACCTCCTTCTGCGGCTGCTTGTAAGCCTAAACTGATACTCCGCAATAGTTTGCCTTTGGCGACGTTATCTAAGTCTGGGTGGTCTTCAATTTCATCGATCGCGCGCATACAGAGATATGCTGAGGCTACGGCGGCTTGTAGCTTTTGGGGCAAACGACTGATTGGTATGTAGAAAGTCCTACTGGTTTCTTTAAGAACTTCTAAAGCATCTCGACGCAAATTCATCTATTCACTCCTCTGAATCTGTATGGAGTTTAAACTAATGCCGAAAATTTACGCAGCTGGTACGGGCTAGTTTTTTCTAAATAGTGGGGCATATAGACCTCAAATATTGGTATTGCTCCCACTTTGGTATCAGTAATTTATGGGATTTCGGCATTTGGCTGTGACACTTAGTAAAGGATGAAGTGTGAAGGATGAAGGCTGAAGGCAGGAGTCAAGAGTCAGAATTCAGAATTCAGAACTCAGAACTGAGAACTCACAAATTTTCCCCCTTTTCTCCTCCCCTCATCTCTCCATATCGCTATCTCATGATTCTGTAACAAATCAATCTTTCGGAGCCAAGTGACCGATCGCTTTCAGGTATTCTCGGTCAAATGCGGCTAATAAGCTTTCTGCGGTGGCGTAAGGGCCATGAGTCCAAGCGCGAGACGTTACGCCTGCTTGCATCAATTCGCACATCTGCCAGTCTTGTCGATTGGTAAGATCCCATAATTCCACTGCATCCTGGGGGTTAAAAGTTGTTAGATCGATCGATTTGGGGTCGAATAACCATTCGCAAATAATTCGAGTGCGATCGGGGCTTTCCGGAGAAAGTCGGTGAACCATGACATAATCTGGGTGGAGGCTGAGAAACATATTGGGAAAAATCGAGTAATAGTAAACTCGTTGCAAGTCTTCTCCCGAAATATTTCCCAGAGGCATCGCGCACCTGCTACCACTCATCGTTAGGCTGCCGCCCGGTTTTTCGATCGTCATGAATCCACCCAAAAAAGAGCCTTCAAACAAGTTGTTTTCACCACTGCGATAGAAAGATTGTTTTGCTAAGGCAGGGTGAATGGTCGGACAATGATAACATTCCGAGTAATTCTGAAAAATCAATTTCCAATTAGCTCTTACTTGGTATTCAATGGAATAAACTACTCGCAATGTCGGTAATTGCCATTGGGAAAATTTACTAATTAAAGGTGCAAAAGCAGTGATGAAAGGTTCTGGCGATTTTGCTAAGTTGAGGAAAAGAAATCCTTCCCAAGTAGCGATGGTTACGGGATAAAGGGGATAATCTTGTTGGTAAAAGTCTTCTAACTCGTTCATTAACGGTGCTACCAACAACCTCCCATCTAAGTTATATGCCCAGGCGTGGTAAGGACAAGAAATAGTTTTGGCAAAATTTCCTTGTTGTTGGGTACACAAACGGGTTCCTCGATGACGACAAATGTTATAAAATGCTCTGACTTCTGCGTTGCGATCGCGCAACACGATGATACTTTCCAAGCCAATTTGCCAAAGAAAGTAGTCTCCGGGGTTGGGAATTTGTTCTTGGCGTCCGATGCACAGCCAACGGGAGAAAAAAATGCGATCGATCTCTTCTTTAAATATGGTTTCACAACTAAAATATCTGCCAGGTAGTGTTTGAGCACCTTTGCTCGAGGTAGACGCAGTTGGGTAAAATTCGCTCATGGTCAACCGATTTTAGATAGTTAATTTTAAATTTTAGATTGACCAATCGCTAAAAAGTATCTGTTTTGCTTTAATTCAATTACGGAAACCCAAATTTATTTTAAAAAAATGGATTTTACAATTACAACAAAGCGGTTGCTCTTGCGATCGATGAAGCTAGATGATGTTGATGCAATTCATCAGTTATGGAACGAGTCGAAAGTGCGTAAATATTTGTGGGATGACCAAATTATTCCTAAAAATCAGGCTATTGATCTAGTTAAAGATAGCATTGTCTCATTTCAAGATAATAAGTTCGGGCTTTGGGGCGTATTTTTTCGGGAAGAGACTCAACTCATTGGATTTTCTGGATTCTGGTATTTTCACGAATCTCCGCAACTAGAACTTCTGTTTGGCATCGCGCCAAATTACTGGGGTCAAGGATTGGCGGCGGAAGTTGCTAAAGCGATGATTAAATATGGTTTTGAATGTCTTGGTTTTCAACGAATTATGGCTAGTGCCGATCGCGAAAATACTGCTTCTTTGCGAGTAATGGAAAAAGCAGGGATGAAATTAGAGCGAACAGAATATAATAATAATGTAGAGACAGTTTATTATAGTCTAGATTTAGATTCATTTCTGGTAAAATCTAAAACCTAGATTAAAAATTAGAACTTAAGCAAGTGTCATTCGATTTTAAATTTTGGATTTTACATTTTAGATTGACTCCGCCTTACCGCCTTAAAAGGACGGGGCTTGAAATAAGCAAAAATTTCTTTGATGATTCCTCGTTTCCAGGTTTAACCCGTGAACGAAAAAGGCTCTGTCTCTTGATACAAAATGTTAGTATGCCAATTGCGTAAATCCTGAAAATCTTACAATGAGGCAATAATTAATGAAATTACAACGGTTTGACGAGCCTAATCAATTTTACCAGAAAGTCAAAGATTATTTACTTAAGTACGAAGCACACCATTGTTTACCATTAGGCATCATCGATACTTTAATTAATCATCCAGAACGGTACAATTGTCAGCCTTATTTGGCTAGCGTGGAAGTAGAAGGAAATGCGGTAGCAGTGGCAATGAGAACGCCGCCGTATAATCTTTTGCTATCAAAAACAACAGATTTTGGTGCGTTAGAAGCGATCGCGCAAGATTTGCACTTGCAGAAAGAAAAGTTACCTGGTGTAAGTAGCTTTACTAAGGAATCAGAAACTTTTGCTCGGATATGGCAATCTCTCTCAGGGGAATCTTATCGAATTAAGACACAAATGCGAATTCATCAATTAGAAAAAGTGGAACCGATTGCTTTGAGTAACGGTTATATGCGGCTTGCTACCGAACGCGATCGCAATTTATTAATTAATTGGTACGAAGCATTTTTGATGGAGGCAATGGGCGAGATTTACGATGATAGCGCTCGCTTTATCGATTATAAACTGAAGAACAATTGCCTTTATTTGTGGGAAGATGGCGTACCTGTATCGATGGTTGGCTACGCGAGAGGAGGAACGCCGAATGGCAAACCCATTGCCCCCGTTTATACACCACCGGAATATCGGAAAAAAGGTTATGCAACTTCTTGTGTTGCTACTCTGAGTCAGCAGCTTCTTCAGGAAAATTCTCGCTATTGTTTTTTGTTTACTGATTTGTCTAATCCTACTTCTAATCACATTTATCAAACTATTGGTTACCAACCTGTTTGCGATTGGAATGAATATAGATTTGAATGAGGAAGGACGTGAGGAGAAAGTGAGGGAAGAGGGAAAGAAAAAGGGAGAAGGAAAATTTATTAATTAAAATTTTGCTCCCTGCTTCCTGCCTACTGTCTCCTGTAAAATTTAACAATTAAAATTTAAAATTGCTTAAGTAATGCAGCAATTAGGAATTACCAATTTCCTGCAATTTTTTAATGTTATCTAATGCCATGTGATAGTCATCGGTGATTCCTTGTTCTAGATAAAGTTGAGCGGCTTTCTGAAAATCTTCTATGACAGCTACATCGTCTGTAAAAGCACTGCGACAATGAGCGCGGTTGTAATAGGCATCGGCATAATAGGGATTGATTTCAATGGCTTTGTTATAATCTGCGATCGCTTGTTGGCAATCGGTCATTTCTGCCCAGACGATACCTCTATTGTTATATGCTTCTGCGTAGTTGGGGTTAAGTTCGATCGTGCGGGTGAAATCTGCAATGGCATCTAGTTGCGCTCCCATCCGATAGCGAATAATCCCTCGATTGTAGTAAGCTTGGCCATCATCGGGATTGAGTCGAATCGCTTCGTTATAATCGGCGATCGATCCTCGATCGTCTCCTAAAAAAGCCTTTAGGTTGCCCCGGTTATTATATGCCGAAGCATAGTTGGGATTGATGCGAATCGCTTCATCATAGTCTGCCAAAGCCTTTTCCACATTTTGGGCGATCTCTCCTTGATGCAGCCCTAAATGATAAATGACGGCTCCTCGACTGTTGTATGCTACTGCGTTGTGCGGATCGAGTTCAATTGCCCGATTGAAAGCAGCTAGTGCTGCTTGATAATCTCCCAATCCCATATAAGCAGCGCCTTGGTTGTGATAAGCACCTGCATTATACGGATCGAGTTGGATTACCTGGTAGTAATCTGCCAGCGCTGCTTGATAATTTCTCAGCCCCATGTAGACGGCACCTCGATTGTAGTAGGCACCTGAATTATTCGGATCGAGCAGAATTGCCTGGTTGTAATTTGCCAGTGCTGCTTGGTAGTCTTCCATCTGGATGCGGACAGTCCATTGGATGCCTTGGGCGCTCAGACTGTGAGAATCCAGGCGCACTCCTTGAATATCAATTATTTCGGGCTGATCTTTTTTTTGGTGATACATGACTTGAGTGAAAACTTATTTTCGATCGACTCCCAAGTTCAAAGCAACTCCGTGTACTGCTCCTCTCGATTTCCCGATCGGATTTAACAGTAAATGTTTTTTACCGATAGGAGAGTATCCTAGTTGACGAGCGTTTCCATAAAGAATAAGATATCCCGCTAGCCAGAGAGCGGGGACAAATCACTCCACAGCACAACGCCAGACCCCGGATAGTTGCGGTTTTCAACTTTAATCCGGTTAGTTTCAAGGTTTACTCCCATAAGTTACAACATCTTGGCTACAACCCCTATTTTTTTCTCCTTGAGATCGAGAAATAGTTCCTAGAAAGTCGAACTGCCAGGAAAAACTCTCCTGGTGCGGTATCATAATGACTTCGATCGCTCTTAAGGTCAAGCCTGCAAGCATGGCAAACACCCTGACTATCTGAGATTAGGATTCAATTCTATCTCTGGTTGCTAAAATTTTATGATAAAATAACCACAAATATTCATATTTCACCGAACAATGATACTTTAAATTTAGGTAAAACTCGAATAACTGAAAATTACTTATACTCAACTAAGAACGGATAAATAAATATCCTTTAATCTTTACCAGTTGGCACTTAAAAAGCTGGTAATTTGACGATTTTTATTTAAAGAAATTGGAGTTTTATTTAATATCCGATCGCAGCAGGGCACTTGTATAAGTTATCTAGTTGTAGGGGGCTGGTTTATAAGATGGTTTTTGATGACAGCATATAACCGGATGACAATACCAATGCAGCCAGACACGATATTATATGTAAAACTTTTATTTAAAACCCATTTTACATAGAGTGCCTAAACCATATAGAAAGTTATTAACGCTTGATATTTCATTGCATTAGATAAAATATCATCGGTATCACCGATGAGCAATCAAAAAGACTATATTTAGAATACGGCTGTTTTGAAACATCACCTTTTTTTCAATGAATACCTACTATTCAAAATTACAGAAACCCCCTACAGCGTGTCAAAATGGAAACCACGTTTCATTAAGTATTACCTCTAAAACCAGTAATAATAAACAGAATAAAGGGCGTCATTTCTTCGCCAAAATCGGCAAAAAAACCAAATGGCTGGGAATACTGATCGGCTGTTCCGGATTTTGGTTATTTCCCCATCTCATAACCGCAATTCCTGCCTTTAGTGCCGAACAGATCGCTGTTTTTTATGGCCCTTTGGAGTTTTCCCTGACAGTGCAGGATTTGGAATTATTTGCCAAAGAAGGCAAAATTTCAGAAGAGCTTGCTACTTATGCAGGTAGTATTAATCCCAAAAATCTAGCGCAACTGCGAGAAGTTTTACAAGAACGTTTTGAAGCTAATCCGACTCTCGTCTCTCAATTTTCTAAGTCAGATATGGGAGGAGTCGTCCTAGAGAGATTAGGAAGATTGCTTCAGACAGAAACCGGAGAAAATGGCGCAGAGGCTTTGCGTGGGGCGTTAGTTTCAGCGGCTAGCGATCCCCAAGGTTTAACCCTCCTAAATTTACTATCTAAATTTCCGAACCGCACGATCCGAGTTAACTTAAATTTGGCTCTCCAAATGGTCGATCGATTTAGTAAATTATCTAAGGAAAGGGATGTAATTACTAAGGTAATCGAACAGCAAGCCGTCACGGAGAATAATAGTGCTACAAAAGTAAATTTTTCTCAACAGGGAGACTTACGCCAACCTGGGTCTTTTCGTTGGGATAAGCAAACTATCACTCTCAACGATACTGCCCGAAATCGTTCTTTAATGGTGGATGTGTATTTACCCCAACTGAACGATGGGGAAAGCACTCAGCAACCGCCTCCATTAATTTTAATATCTCACGGTGCGGCTGGCGATCGAGCTAACTTTGCTTATTTAGGGGCTCATTTAGCATCCTACGGTTTTGCAGTTGCCGTATTAGAACATCCAGGAGATAACAGCAAATTATTTCAACAATTCTTTAGTGGATTATCCGATTCTCCTCAACCGATCGAATTAATTAATCGACCTCTTGAAAGCAAGTTCGTATTAGATGAATTAGCCAGGTTGGAAAAAACCGAACCTGCTTGGAAAGGAAGATTAAATACAGAACAAGTAGGAGTAATCGGTCATTCGATCGGTGGCTATACAGGATTAACATTAGCAGGAGCAAAAATCAACTTCGAGCAAGTCAAAAAAGATTGTAACGATAATCAATTTTTGAATCTGTCTTTGTTCGTTCAGTGTGATGCTGGTAGGGTAACCGCTTCTGATTATAAATTTCAGGACGATCGGATCAAAGCGTTACTAGCAATTAACCCTTTAACTAGTACTATCTTTGGCGAAAATGGATTGAGTGGAATTAAAATTCCCGTCATGTTTATTGCCAGTGGCAATGATATTTTTACACCAGCAGTACCAGAACAAATTCGTCCTTTTACTTGGCTGACGACGCCTAATAAATATCTGGTATACATCGAAAAAGCAACTCATTTTTCTTTCACTGCTGCTAATCCAGAACGTCCTAACGTGATGCCGATCCCTGCTGATTTTATCGGCCCAGATCCGGCTTTGGCTCGTCCTTCTTTAAATGCTTTGAGTACGGCTTTCTTTCAAACCCATTTAGCTAATCAGTTAGGTTATCAATCTTATCTGAGTGAAGGTTATGTCGAATCAATTAGGCAAGAACCTTTCAAAACTTTTATGGTGCAATCTCTTACAGTAACTCAGATAGACAAGGCAGTTGAAAGTACTAATCCCACTACAACAAAAAGGATACAAAGGTAGTTCGCTAACCATATCTTGTTAAGATAGTTAGGTTAGTAGTGATTAGCTACATCGTAGGTTGGGTTGAGCGATAGCGAAACCCAACAAAATATTAGATTCCTTTAATTCAACCTACTTTCCTATTTCCTACTAACTAGCAACTAACCAAGGTAAATCAGGTATGTTAAATTACAACCGATTAGGTTATTTACCTGCTTCAGAAGAACTCCCCGATTCTGATGATACTCCCGTGGATAACGAACTACAAGATTTGATTCCCCATTTGCTGAAAACCATCATTGCTTTAGCTTGGGTAAACCGTTGGGATTGGTTTTTTGGCATTGATATGGGGATTTATTATCATCCCGAACAACCTCCGATCGTACCAGACGGATTTCTGAGTTTAGGAGTAGAGCGCTTTTTTGATGAGCGATTGCGCTTGAGCTATGTATTTTGGGAAGAAGATGATATTCCTCCGATTTTAGTTATAGAAGTAGTGTCGCAAAAACCAGGGGGAGAATATACCAAGAAGATGCGAACTTATGCCGAAATGGGTGTTTTGTACTATGTGATTTACAATCCATTAAGGCGCAAAAAAGAGCCTTTAGAAGTTTATCGTTTGGTAAATAATCAATATGTTTTGCAACCAGGAAATCCAGTTTGGTTTCCGGAAATTGGCTTAGGAATTGGCAAAGAACGAGGAACTTTTCAGGGAATTACACGCGAGTGGTTATATTGGTATGATGAGCAAGGACAAAGATTGTTGACACCTGAAGAACGACTAACTGTAGAGGAAGAACGACGACGAGAAGCGGAACTTCGCGCTCAAAGATTGGCGGAACAATTGAGAGCGGCTGGAATAGAACCTGATTTGTAGATTTGATATCAATCAATTCGATCCCCCCTAACCCCCCTTAAAAAGGGGGGAATTAAAATAACTAAATAATTACCTCTACCGAAAGGAGTATAATGAAATGAAAATTTCTGGTTTAGCTCCTCACTTTTGCTATGTCACAACCGAATCTTCTGGAACTTGCTAAACAGGGAGATGCAAATGCGATCGCATCTCTCATCAACCGCAAGTTGCAACCGAAAGGCATCACCGCCAAAGCTTCCATCAAAAATGATTGTCTGCAAATCATGCTGGAAGCGGTGCAAGTTCCACCCCAAGAAACTTTGGTTTCCCTGCTGCGGAAGTCGATACCGATTTTGGGTGTTGAGTCGATTAAGCGGGTTAAGGTTTATGGGAAACAGACAGGGGAAGAATTTCCCGCTTGGAATGAAGAATTTGAGGTAGAAACGCAGAAATTGCCGAATTGGGAGGAATTGGCTAAAGATGGTGATGTAAATGCGATCGCAACTTTAATTAATCAGTGGTTAAATTCCCAAAATATTACTGTTAAAGCTAATCTGAAAAATGATTGTTTACAGGTAAAACTGGAATCAGTCGCAATTCCACAACAGGAGAGTGTAGTTTCACTTATTCGCGATGGATTAATTAATTTAAATATTCAATCTATTAAAAAAGTTAAGATATTCGGACAAAAAACAGGTGATGATTTTCCAGATTGGCTAGAAGAGTTTGAGTTAGAAAAAGAGGAATATTTATCTATATTAATGCCTGAAGTAGTAAAAGTTGCGGCAGAAAACTCCAATTCGATTGTTAAGGCAGAAACCGATTATCAATTATCTGTTCAAGAGGAATCTAACCGATTTTCTCTTTGGGGATCGATTACAAAGAAAGTCAAAAAAGCAGGTGGTGCGATCGCAGATACGGCATCCGGTGCTGGTAAAGTTGTGGTGGGAACAGCAACTGGAGTAGGTGGGGCAATTGCTGGCGTAACTATTCAAGCTGGTAAAACGGCGATCGAAAAAGTCCCAGAAGTAGGCAGTGCGATCGCGGGTACGGCATCCGGTGCTGGTAAAGTAGTGATGGAAACAGCAACTGGAGTGGGTGGCGTTATTGCTGAGGCGACTAGTCAAGCAACCAAAGGAGCAGGCTACGTACTTGAAATAATGAATGATAGCCCCCTGCTAAAAAATTTGTCAAAGACTTTAAAAATTGAATGGTTAGTTACGTTTTTAGACACAATAGATATAGTAAAAGCTGAAACTGAAGTTAGAGAATTACAGCAGCAGTATCCTAACGAAAAGCCAAGTGAAATAGCTCACCGTCTGATGTTAAAAAAAGCTGTGTTTGCAGCAGGCACGGGATTAGCTAGTAGCTTAGTTCCTGGAACAGCAATAATTATGTCTGGGGCTGATTTTGCAGCGACTACTGCATTATCAGCCGAACTAGTTTATCAAATTGCTGCCGCTTATGGCCATGACTTGAAATCGCCAGAGCGTAAAGGGGAAGCTTTGGCAATTTTTAGTTTATCTTTTGGCGGGCATTTAGCAATTGAAGCAGGAGTAGGTTTACTAAGTAATATTCCAGTTGCAGGAGCATTAATTGGAGCTAGCAGCAATGCCGGAATGATTTATGCGCTGGGGTATGGTGCTTGTCGTTTTTATGAAGCAAAAAACACCAGCCCTGTAATTATGGAAGCTACTTTAGAAACGGCGCAAATAGAAAGCCAGAAGTATTTAGAAAGTGCGATCGATCAACAAGTAATTATGGATCGAATTTTGGTTCATGTTGTTTTAGCTGGAGATCCAGATCGAACTTGGGAACAGATCTTGCCAGAGTTACAAATCTTGAATTTAAGTCCTGCTTCAATGGATGCGATCGCAGCTAATATCGAATCACCACCTCCTTTGGAAAGCTTACTCGAACAAATCAACAGTGATTTTGCCGTACCGCTTTTAGCTCAATGTCAAAAAATTGCTCAATTAGATGGGGTAGTTACGCCAGAAGAAGCAAAGCTAATAGAGACTATTACCAAAAAATTTGATGTACAAATTAATTCGATTTAAAAAGCGACTTGCTAGTACCCATTATTTGATTCTACTAAATCTAATCTTTCTTAAACTATCAACCTCATTATGACACAATATAATTTTGGGGAATCGCTGACAAAAACAGTCGCCAATGCTTCTCTCGATAAAGAGAAAATTCGGTGTTATCATCGCAGCCGTTTATTTTTCAGGTTCCGTAATAAGCAGTACCGATTACCCATTACTCATTACCTATGACCAACCGCCACCAGCATTTAATAACTAGGAACTTGGGTTATTAAGTAGTTTCTCTTAAATTCCTGATTAATTTAGCTTATACTTAAGCTTAGGATACAAGATATTACTGAATTCTGTTTTAGTTGTAAAGGGGAATCTAGTAAAGATTTAGTTTTTATTTATTAGTAAAATATATTAAGGAAATAAAGGAGTTAAAAACCTGTGTTTATGCGTAAATTGTTATTCTATATATTTTCTTGACAGGCTCTAAGTATTACATAGATTATTAAACCAAATAAGGCTCTAAATTTCACCAATATTTTAAAAATTTAGACCTTTAGAGATCTTTTTTCTTTACAGTTAATTGGCTAATTTGGGAACAGAAACAAGAAAAGAAACTTCTGTAAATAAGTTATGACAACTTCTAAGTTCCAGGCGTTAATCAGTGCAACTGCTACGGCGATCGGACTAATGGCTTCCACCGGACAAGCAAATGCTTTCAGTCTCGGTAGCGGCGCAATCCTCTCGGTGGGTTTCGAGTGCAACAACGATATGGCTACCTTAGTGGTGGGAAATAATCCTTCCGGTCAGTGGCAATATGTTGATGACGCCGTTGGTGATAACAGTGGTGGTTTACATTACGAACTGTACGGTATCGGCGTCATGCAAAACGAACGATATACGTACTTCGCGATCGACGCTTATGATATGCAAAAAGATGCGGGTCAGGACACGGTAGACGATCGAGGTCGGATAAAATATAACGTTGGTTGGACAGATCTACTGATTAGTACGAAAGGACAAAGCATCGCGAATAATAATGGCAGCCTGATGGGTATTCATTTCGGTGCTAACAGTGCAGGCGTCTCCCAGTTTGGTCTTTACGAAAACGTAACTGCCAATAGCTTAGCTAAATCTCACAATGGCTATGATTCTGTTGCTGGCGTGCTTAAACACGGTCAAAGTTCCAAGGTGATAAGCATAAATGAATACTTGAATCAAAAAGGCCCAGAGGTAAAACAGGCTTATGACCAAGCTTATGCTCAAAAAGGTTGGAGTTTGAGTACCTATTTAAATAACCAACCGCTAGCAGTGAAGCAAACTCATCAAACAGCTTCGATTCAAAAAAGTTGGAGTTTGAGTACCTATTTAAATAACCAACCGCCAGAAGTGAAGCAAGCTTATCAACGAAAAGATTGGAGTTTTACTACTTATCTGAACAATCAACCACCAGAAGTGAAGCAAGCTTATACAGATGCTTATGCTCAAAAAGGTTGGACTTTGAATACCTATCTGAGCAAGCAACCCGCAGCAGTAAGACAAGCTTACAATAGTGGAGATCAAAATACGCGCAACCAAATCACGAACGATTACAATCAAAAGATCGCTCAGGCTACGCAGATTTATAACGATACTCAAACTGCATATCAGCATTTTCAACAACAAGCCCAAACAAGGGCAAGCGAAATCGAAGCTATTTATCAGCAATTTAAACAAGACGCTCAAACGAGAGTAAGCGAAATCGAAACTGCTTACCAACAATTTAAACAGGACGCTCAAAGTAGGTATGATGAGATTCGTGCGCCCTACAATCAAATGGCTAACAATTTCCAAAACTCTTTATTTGGTGCGTTATCTAACGAACAAGCTTTGAAATATTTCGATACTGCTGGTTCTGGTTTAATTAAATCGGGTACTTGGGTTGCAGAGATCGAGATGTTAAATTTGGATCAATTACTTCAAGCTGGTTACGATAAAGACCGCTTCTTGGGAAGTCAAACGATCGCTTTTCGCATTCCTCGCCCAATTCCCGAACCTACTACTCTCTTCGGTTTAGCAGGTATTGGCTTGGCGTTGGCGAGTGGGAAGCTGCGTCAGCGTAATTCCTAAATTTTAAACTACTAATCTCAGTTCCAGAAACCCGGTTTCTCTAAGAAACCGGGTTTCTCAGCTTAAAGGAGTGTAAAATGATTTGCGATCGCTTTGTTGCTGAATTAAGATCTGTTCTGCAAACCTAACATCATATCCTACGCAAACTCGATCTTAAAGTCACAGATATTGAACTAAAATTAGTTGAGGTTTCCCAACAATTTCAAGATATTCAAAAAATAGAGACAATTATAGCAGAATTGGAAACATCGATCGATTTTCTCAATGCTCATGACTTCGATGATTTTGATGCTGATGACATTTTACTAATTCTCGATCGACAGCAGACGGCATCGAGAATTAGTAAAAATTGGTTTTAAAGATTTGGGTGGTTTTGCCAGACAGTACCCAATCTATGCTCAGATAATTAGTATCGGAAAATTACCAGGTTTTTTATTAAACTAATATATATTGTACAGAAAAACCCGGTTTTTTGAAGAAACCGGGTTTCTGAGGCGAGTAAATTTATCATCAAAATAATGAACGATCCCACCACATTACTAAATAAACTTAAATCCTACCTAATAACCTCAGTCGCGCCAAACGCCGCAGCGATCGATCGCGACTCCCACGCACTGCAACAAGCACTCAAAAGACTTGCCCAATTAGGTGTTTTAGGATTAAGAATTCCCTCAGAATATGGCGGTTTATCAGCCAATCGAGAAACCTTTGATGATTACCAAGAACTAGTCGCCAGATACTCCGGTGCTTTAGCATTTTTGCAAACTCAACATCAAAGCGCCGCCGCGATGATTTCCCAAAGCGAAAATGCCGCTTTAAAACAACAGTATTTACCTTTGATGAGTAAAGGTAAACTGTTATTAGGTATCGGTTTTTCCCATTTACGCCGTAGGGGAGAACAACTTGTTAAAGCATTCCCTGTTCCCGGCGGCTTCATATTAGAAAAAAAAGTACCTTGGGTAACAGGTTTAGGCATATTTCAAGAGTTTATCATTGCTGCAACTTTGCCCAATGATGAAGCAGTTTTTGGGATAGTTCCTTTGCTGAAAACTTCTCAAGAACAGGGAGGTAAAATCAGTTTCGATGCCCCTATGGAGTTAGCAGCTATGTCATCTACTAACACGGTAGCCGCGACTCTGCACCAATGGTTTTTACCTCAAGAAAAAGTAGTTTTTATTAAACCAGCGAATTGGATTCATGAAAATGATGAAAAGAGTATTTTAAAACAAACTACTTTTTTAGCTTTGGGTTGTGCTTTCGCTGGAATAGATATTCTCGAAGCTGCTAGTAAAACTAAGCCTTTACTTTTTATTGATGATACTTTGAATAATTTAAAATCAGAACTAATTAGTTGTAAAAATATTATCAGAGAATCCCAATATAACGCAGAATTAAACTTGGCAGAAAAACAAAAATTACGAGCTTGGGCGATCGAACTAGCAGTACGGTGCGCCCATGCAGCAATTACCGTTTCCAGTGGTGCAGCAAATCAACAATTTCATCCCGCCCAAAGAGTTTATCGAGAAGCATTAGTATTTACTGTTTCCGGTCAAACTCATGGCATAATGGAAGCAACTTTACAAAGATTATGTCGTTCTGAAAAACCCCAAAAAACCATTACTTATTCACGAGTTATTCATTTAAGTCATGTCATTGACACTAACATCCCAATTTGGCCTGGAGATCCGCCAGTAGAATTAGAAACCGTTGCTACCATAGAAAAAGATGGTTATTATCTGCGGCGTTTTTCTATGGGAGAACATAGCGCCACCCACATCAACGCACCTATTAGTTTTCACCCTTCAGGAATTGCGATCGATCGATATCCCGCCGAATCTTTAGTCGTACCTGCGGTAGTAATTGATATCAGCAAATCAGCCAATGCTAACTTTGATTATTGTTTAACTATTAATGATATTTGGCATTGGGAACAACAAAACGGAAAAATTCCTAGAGGTAGCGTAGTACTTGTTTATACGGGATGGCAAGAAAAATGGCTAAAATCCGATGAAAATGCCTTCTTAAATCCAGATAAAGCGGGTAATTTACATTTTCCAGGAATCGGCAGTGAAGCAACTTTATTTTTAATTAGAGAACGTGAAATTGCTGGATTAGGAATTGATACTCATGGAGTTGATGCAGCGATCGAAAACAGTTTTTATACCAACAATTTGATGTTAGAAAAACCTCGAATTGTGTTAGAAAATTTAACAAATTTAGACCAGTTACCAGCTAGGGGAACTACATTAGTTATAGGAATTCTTCGCTTAAAAAATGGTTCGGGTTCTCCCGTGGGAGTGCTAGCATTTTTACCTAATTAAAATGGTATATCAAAATAACGACAAAATAATTAAATTTTTTCTCAAAATGAATATTTATTAATTTCTCTTGGAAAGGAAGAACGCGCAACCGTATAAATATACCCTATGGGCATCTACGAATTCCCTTTACTTATACATCAAGGGGACAAAATGATACGGAATAAGGGTATTTTTTTAAACAAAACATCGACTTACTTCCCAGGTAAAGAACCTAATAGCCAACAAACGTATAGTTGGTTGTTGTGGCTGGCAACTAAACTCAACCAAAACAAAACTAAAGAATTTTTAATTGAAAAAATCCAGCCTGATTGGTTAGAAAATAAATCTCAAAAACGATTATATTGTATTCTAATCGGCACAATATCTGGATTGCTAATTGCTTTAATTTATGCCACTACTACCGGGTTAATCGGTGCAATTATAGGGGGTGTAACTTATGGCTTAATTTTGGGTAGGACGCCAGAAATCTATTTAATAGAAAAAATGAAATTTTCGATTAACTTTGCTAAATTCCGCTTAACGGAATCTCTGATCGAGGCAATATGGTGGGGTATAGTATATGGAGTAATTGATGCAATAATTTGCTGGTTTATTTGGGAAATACCGGGATTGATTATAGGCATGGTTCAAGTAGTAATTTGGGGCGTAGTTGAAGGAATTATTTGGGGATGTTGGGAACCAAAATTTAGAAAAGAAAATACTCATAATCAAGGAATCAAAGAATCAGCCATTAATGCAATTATTTTTACTTTCATTGGTGGCGGACTTTGGTTATTATTTTATATGCTTTACTTGTGGGTTGTCCGCGAACCATTTGAACCATTAAGCATCGCACTAGATACCATAAGCAACGGATTATTTTTTGGTATTTACGTGGGTGGTTTTACTTGTTTACAGCATTTTATTTTGCGAGTGATTTTGGTAGCAAATGGCGCTATGCCTTGGAACTATGCTAAGTTTCTTAACTATGCGACTAAACAGGGATTTCTAGAAAGAGAAGGTGGCCGATTTTGGTTCAAATATGATTTGTTAGAAAAATTTGAAGAAGCGAGTATAAAATAATAATTTCATTAATAGTGATGAATTTTAAATAATGCTAAACCAAACATATGCGCCTTTGCTAGAAGCAGTACTGGCTTGCGCTAGCCAAAATAACGTACCTTTTTACGTACCGGGGCATAAAAAAGGACAAGGAATACCTCAAGAACTAATCGAAAAATGGGGAATTTCTGTATTTAAATCAGACCTCACGGAGTTACCAGAATTAGATAACTTATTTGCCCCAGAAAGTGCGATCCAAGCAGCACAAGAACTGGCATCTGAGGCGTTTGGTGCTGAACGAACTTGGTTTTTAATTAATGGGACTACCTGCGGAATTATCGCAGCCATTATCGCCACTTGTCATCCGGGTGAGAAAATTATCCTACCTCGTAATGTTCATAAATCTGCTATTTCTGGGTTAATTCTTTCTGGTGCGATTCCCATTTTTATTAACCCAGAATACGATCCGGTTTTAGATGTCGTTCACAGTATCACACCTGAATCTGTTGCAATTGCACTACAGCAACATCCAGATGCTAAAGCAGTTTTAATGGTTTACCCCACTTACTATGGAGTGTGCGGTGATGTGGAAACGATCGCAAAAATTATCCATCAATATAATATCCCATTACTAGTAGATGAAGCCCACGGCGCACATTTTAATTTTCATCCCCAATTACCCATATCTGCTTTAGCTGCTAATGCGGATTTAACCGTTCAATCTACTCACAAAGTATTAGGCGCGATGACTCAAGCATCGATGTTGCACGTTCGAGGGAACCGCATCGATCGAGACAGGATATGTCAAGCTTTAGCATTAGTACAATCTACTAGTCCGAGTTATATATTGTTAGCATCTTTAGATGCAGCGCGTCGCCAAATTGCATTACACGGAAATCAGCTAATTTCGGAAAGTTTGAGATTAGCTGATCTGGCAAGAACGCAGATTAATCAAATTTCCGGTTTATCAGTTTTGCAATTACAAAAAGTAGAATTGACCTCTCTCCCTACCCCTCTCCTTGCAGGAGAGGGGAGTCATTCTCCCCCCTTCCCTCGCAGGGAAGGGGGGCTGGGGGGGTTAGGTCATTTCGATTTAGATCTCACCCGCTTAACCGTAACAGTTGCCAATTTAGGTTTAACTGGTGATGAAGCTGACGATATTCTGCATCAAAAATTAGGCATCACCGCCGAATTAACTTCCCTCAAAAATATCACTTTCGTAATTACTTGGGGGAACGCGGAAAAAGATATCGAACGTTTAGTGCAAGCTTTTAAAACTCTAGCTAATCATTATCGACGTTCGGAGATTTCTCAACCTTTCACCAGGGAAACTTTACTACCATCTATATCCTCGCCAAGTATTTCCCCTCGCGACGCTTTTTTTGCGCCTACTGAAATTGTACCGATCGATCTGGCAGTGAATCGCCTCTGTGCAGAGTTAGTTTGTCCCTACCCGCCAGGAATCCCGGTATTAATGCCGGGAGAAGTAGTTTGTGAGAGTGCGATCGCATACTTAAAATTAGTACTCGATTTAGGTGTTGCGATCGTCGGTTGTAGCGATCCGACTTTGCAAAAAATCAAAGTATTAAAATAAGAAAATTTATTCGGGAAATAACTTCAGCCCTCCCAAATAATTACTAAAATTAGAAACCCGGTTTCTTCAAGAAACCGGGTTTCTAACCTCACAGTTAAAGTCTTTACTGCAAACCCAAACAAACTTGTTAAAAAAATAGCCTGCGAAGGCAGGCTTTGTATGTGCAGCAGCAGATTTCCATCTGCCAACTACTAATTAAGCAGCAACCAAACCGCTATGTTTCAACAAAGCAGTAGTACTAGGTTCCCGTCCTCGGAAAGACTTAAACACCTCCATCGGATGCAAACTACCGCCTAAAGCAAGTACCGTATCGCGGAAACGCATACCAGTAGAAGCAAGTGCTTTTTCATCTTCTAAACCAGCTTCTTCAAAAGCAGAAAAAGCATCAGCGCTGAGTACTTCCGCCCACTTATAACTGTAGTAACCCGCCGCATAACCACCAGCAAAAATATGCCCGAACGCACACAAGAAAGCATCCTCCGGTAAAGGTGGTAAAACAGTAGTTGTTTTAGCAATCCGGTGACGCACATCAGCCGGAGTTTCACTGCCACCCGGTTGATAGCGATGGTGCAATTCTATATCAACAATACTAAAGTGAAGTTGACGCAACATTGCACTACCACTCATGTAATTGCGGGCTGCCAGCAACTTTTGATAATAATGTTCCGGCAGAGTTTCACCAGTTTCATAATGCTTTGCCATCCCAAACAAAGTTTCCCGATGATAACACCAATTCTCCATAAATTGGCTGGGCAATTCTACCGCATCCCACTCCACGTTATTGATGCCAGAAGCCCCTTGATAATCTACTTTGGTCAGCATATGTTGCAAGCCGTGACCGAACTCGTGGAAAATTGTTTCCACTTCCGCAAAAGTCATTAAACTCGGCTTACCATCAACGGGAGGAGTTTGATTGCACACTAAATAAGCGACTGGTAAACGAGTAGTAGTAATGCCATTTTCGGTAATTTTGGCACGCACTATACACTCATCCATCCAAGCACCACCGCGTTTTTCGGCTGGGCGACTGTAGGGGTCTAAGTAGAAGTAAGCGATGGGCGAACCAGTTTCATCAGCTATTTGGAAATAACGCACATCTTCATGCCAAACTGGTGCAGTACCGTCAGCCGATGTGATGGTAACTCCAAACAAT
This sequence comes from Leptolyngbyaceae cyanobacterium, assembly GCA_036703985.1. Lineage (GTDB taxonomy): Bacteria > Cyanobacteriota > Cyanobacteriia > Cyanobacteriales > Aerosakkonemataceae > DATNQN01. The sequence goes on along the minus strand of DATNQN010000011.1, from coordinate 13,521 downwards.
CGTTTTGCTAAGGAAAATAATCCTTCTAAAACTTGCGGTAATGGAAAATAAGGGCGCAATTCTTCAGCGTTGAAGTCAAACTTTTCTTCCCGTTGCCGTTCTGACCAAAAGTTAAGATCCCAGTGTTGCAAGTGGTTGGCTTCTTCGGCATTTTTCGAGGCGGCAAAAGCTTTTAATTCTGCCAAATCTTTCACCGCTGCATCGTAACTTACACTCCGCAATTCTTCTAACAAACCTTCTACTGCTGCCACCGAAGGAGCCATTTTTTTGGCTAAACTTAACTCGGCAAAACTGTTAAAACCCAGTATATTTGCTTTTTCTTGACGCAATTGCAAAATGCGTTCGATCAGTGGATTATTATCCCATTCTCCACTAGACGCACGACTGATATAAGCTTTATAAAGCTTTTCGCGCAAGTCGCGGCGGGTGCTGTGCTGCATGAAAGGCACGTAACTGGGAAAATCCAAGGTAATGCGCCAAGGGCCATTTTCAGCCGTGGCATTTTCTTCACCCGCAGCACGGGCTGATTGAGCGGATAAACTGAGTAAGCTGGGGGGTAAACCGTCGATTTCTTCTTTCGTTGTGAGCGTTAGACTAAATGCTTTAGTGGCATCTAAAACATGATTGGAAAATTTGGTAGACAGGTCTGCTAATTCTAATTGAATGGCGTTGAAACGTTCTTTTTGTTCGCCTTCTAAACCTACGCCAGAAAGTTCTGCATCTCGAATTGCTGCTTCTACAATCCGCTTTTGCGCTGGCTCTAATTTATGCCAGTTTTCGCTTTTTCCCAAAGCGTTAAAAGCTTCGTACAGGGGTTTACTTTGGCTGAGTTTGTTCCAAAATTGCACTACTTTTGGCTGCACTGTTTCGTAAGCTTGACGCAGTTCGGGGCTATTTTTTACCCCCATTAAATGGCTGACTAATCCCCAACTCCAACTTAATGGTTGTTGCAGTTTTTCTAGTGGTTCTACTAAATCACCCCAAGTGGGGGTTACCGTTGCTTCTAAATCAGCCAGCTGGGAGTCAAGCTTAGCCAGCAGTTCTTCAAAAGCAGGTACTACTTGCTCTGGCTTAATACTTTCAAAGGGGGGCAATCCTTTGCCAATTAGTAAGGGGTTATCAGTAATAGTTGCGTTTGCAGTCATGGATATTTTTTAACAGCAGTGTTTGGGGGTTTGATTCCCCATATGAGTATTCTCTATTACTTATTATGGCGAATTGTTAAGCAAATTGACCATTCAACGCTACCCCAGCTTATCCTTCAGCCGAATCTCCTTGATTTTTCCGGGGTTGCCGAATGGGAATTTTAATCGAGAATTCCGTTCCTTGACCGACTTGGGAATTACATTTTAATTCGCCGCCGTGTTTATCGACAATAATTTGATAACTAATAGATAAACCTAAACCCGTACCTTTTCCGACTGGTTTGGTGGTAAAGAACGGGTCGAATATTCGTTTTTTTATATCCTCGATTATCCCAGGCCCGTTGTCAGTAATTTTAATTGTTACGTAATCGCGATCGCACATTTGGGTGCGGATTTTAATTATACTGGGATCGGTGGCAATTTCTTCAGGCGATCGCTGTAGATTATAATCCTCTAAAGCATCAATAGCATTACTGATAATATTCATCAATACTTGGTTAATCGAACCCCCATAGCATTCTACTTCCGGGATTTGGCTATATTCTTTAACTATTCTAATCTGTGGATTTACCTTTCCTCTTTCTTTGGCTCCTACCTGGCAAGTTAAGCGATTTTGCAAAATTAGCAGCGTACTATCAATTCCTTCATGAATATCGAGCGGTTTCATTTCCGCTTCGTCAATGCGGGTAAATTTTCTTAATGACACTACAATTTGACAAATCCGCTCCACTCCCAATTTCATGGAAGATAAAATTTTCGGTAAATCATCAATAATAAAATCCAAGTCTACAGACTCTTTTTCCGTTTGGATTTCTCTTATTGGATAAGGATAATGGTGCTGATACAGTTTGAGTAATCCCAACAATTCTCGCGTATATTGATTGATGTGTTCCAAGTTACCGTTAATGAAGTTAACGGGATTATTAATTTCGTGAGCAATCCCGGCAATCAGTAAGCCCAGGCTAGACATTTTTTCGCTTTGTACTAACTGTTCGTGGGTGCGTTGTAATTCGTTTAAAGTTTCTTTTAATTGGGTTGCTTGTTCTCTAAATCGCGCTTCCGAGCGACGTAATGCTGCTTCTGTTTGTTTCCGTTCCGTAATGTCTCTTAAAGAAACCAGATAAGCTCCTTCCCCTTCCCATTCCGTTTCTACCACCCGCATTTCTGCTAAAAGTTCTTGGCGATCCTGGCGGATCACCTCTACATGAGTTTGGACTACGCAAATTTTATCTTCGGTAGCTGTTTCTCCCACTCCTGCAATAATTTCTGTATCCATTTGGCAACTGGTTCCCTCAACTACCAGACAACCGAAGAAATCTTTTCCCAATAGTTCTTCAGCCTCGCAGTTAAAGAGAGATTCGGCGCACCGATTGACAAAACTGACAGTTCCTTTTTGATTGACTATCACTATACCATCAGCACTTTTAGCTATTACATTATGAAATCTGGCTTCGCTCGCCGCCAACTCCTCTTTGAGCTTCTCTATTTCTTTTTGCATCTGCATCTCTATTGAAAGAGAATTACCTGTCAGATAGTCATGTAGACCGTCTTCAGTTTGCAGCTTTGCTTTCGGTGCTATTTTTTTTGCTTTCGTTTGTTTAAGCATTTGGTTAGGTAATTCGGCTTTTTATGCTTAATTAAGCACCCTACGAAATACTATTTTAATAAGTAAATTGCTCAATGCAAGTAGTTTTTTATACATTTCTCAATTTTGTTTATCCTATACTAATAGGAAATATGCAAACTTTAATTATTAATTAATTATTATTTAAGTATTAATAAAGTGTTAATAATTATACGTTTTTTTACGTTAACTTATGATTTACTGCTGAACGCGATAAACAACTATTTACACTCAAGTAATTTTAAAGCTACGATTTCAACAACAATCAATAAAGAGAATGCTATAATAAACAGCCCCGTCAGATCCAAAAAGATCGATCGGGGCAAATAAAAAACCAAATTTCAGAATCAAAAGTCCAATCGGTGCTTGCGATTACCTCGCCGATGCCAATTAAAATCGGAACTGTTCGACTGCGCTTCGGTAATAGATTGGCAAAACAGTCTCCACATTTGCATGAGGACGAGGAATCACATGATACGAGAGCAATAAGTCCTCTTGCGTATTCACTCGCGATACAGAATCTACTCCAGCTGCCACAGAGGTTTGCACCTCAGAAACATCCCCCCGCACGATGACCGTGTAGCGAGCGCTACTCACCTTTTCTACATAGACCAGTGTCACGCGGGCGGCTTTAACCATCGCGTCTGCCACTGCTAAAGCGGGAGGAAGGCCTTTTACTTCAACCATACCGACCGCTACTGGCATCTTTAAGCTCCTAAATTAAATACGTGAAATTAGCTGTAGAAATCTTAGCAGTTTTTGCCGCACGGAGATGAAAGTTCTCTGGATTACAAGATATTTGTAAAGTAATGCTATTTTATGTAACACCTATAACCACAGTATTTTGTATCTAAAGTAAGATCTAAATGTTTCGGTTTTTACCTATTGTTAACATTGTGTTTTGCGGAGGGAACCCATCATGGCACTAGAAGATATCTTCAAAGGATTTAAAGATGTTGGAACACCTGGTTTAGCAGTCGGTCTGGGAGCAGCAGTACTAGCACCCGTACTAATACCCGTTTTGGCACAGATTGGTAAACCTTTAGCAAAAGCTGCCATCAAAGAAGGGCTTTCCCTCTATGAAAAAGGTAAGGAAGCATTAGCAGAAGCATCAGAAGTTTTTGAGGACATGATAGCGGAAGCGAAAGCTGAATTAGCTGACGAACAAAAACAAGCAAAAGCTAATTTAACTAACGGTCATCCGGAAGCTGTTCCGATCGAATAAACCAAGTGTAAGTGATAGTTTGCCCAGCTTTGGATCATGCCGACACCAAAACATACGCACGTAGTTAGTAGCACTCCCAGTAGAACTCGTTTAAGAGTATCTCACAAACGCCGTAAGTCTGACGAAATGTTGCGAATTGCCAACGCTTTGAAGTCACGAACTGACGTGCATGACGTGCGTATTAACGAGCAAACTGGTAGCATAGTAATTCACCATTCGGATGAAAACGGCACCCGTGAAAATATCTTGGCTACTCTGCAAGATTTAGGCATCATTCTTGCCAGCATCACGGGTACTGAAATGCCATCTATGGATGGTAAATCGGCAGTAGCAGAAGATTTTACCAGCGCTGTTTACGATCTCAATCAGCGAGTAGGAAATATTACTAATGGGATAGTCGATTTGCGCTTGCTGATCCCGATCGGATTTGCGCTGTTGGCAATCAGACAAGCGGCGCGTAATGGCTGGCAAATTGAAGCGGCTCCTTGGTATGCTTTAGCTTACTATGCTTTCGATAGTTTTATTAAGCTGCATTACACCCAAGATAAGTCACTAGAAAAATAAGCATTTATTGCTTGAAAATAGGAGGAAATAATCGGAAATAACTACCTTGCTTTTGTGTCTCTCGTAAGAGGGATTTATTAATTTTAGGTTCTGGTGAACCTAAAAAAAGGAAAGGTCAATTACTTAAACATACCAACTAACCGGATCGAAAAGAAAGAATGACTGAAATCGGTGTACAACGCTTGGAGAGCAATTTCCAAGTTGTTCATGCTTCTTCTGGACGGGTGCGTCTTCGCACTCCCGACAGTACACTGGTATCCACCTTGGACACTCTGGCGCAAAAGCTGCGGCTGCAAAATGGGATAAGCGAAGTCCGAACTAACTCATCAACAAAAAGTTTGGTCGTTACCTTTGACGAAAGCATTATTACATTGCCGCAGATGTTAGAAATACTCCGAGAATATGGAGTATCTGAGGCACCTAAAAATACTGAACCACTGTCAATAAATAAGTCGCTCGAAGCAAGTTTAAAACCTGCCGAAATTATACCATTAGTAGCAGGAATAGCGGTGACGACCGGGCTGGGAATCCAAGGGTGGATGGCGTTTCCAGTTTACACGATCGCAGAAATCGCCACCAAGCAATTGATGAAACAATTGGATGGTAATTCTGCCTTGCTTTCGTTCACTCAGTCAGCAAAACAAGCGCCGGATAATCCAGCCGAGGAAAATAGCAAATTTCTGTCAGAAACGGAAGTGTCTTATCGGATAGTTCATCAAATTTCTGGCAGAATTAGGTTTCAGATTCCCCGCATTGCTAGCGATTCGGAATATCTGTACAGACTGACAGTTTTAGCAGAGTCCGATTCGCGAGTAACTAACGTGCGAGTGAATACTGCGGCTTCCTCCATTGCGATTAGTTATGACAGGGAATTGGTAGCAGATGACGAGATGCAAGAGCATCTAATTAATTTGATTCAATCTGCTAGTGATATCATCCTGCTACCCAATTTAAAAGCAGCATCGATTGAGGAATCAGCCGAATCGGAATCTAACCCTTGGCTTAATTTAACATTGCCTGCCATCAGTACGGCTTTATCTTTATTGGCTGGGCCATTGGGGTTACCAATTCCGCCGTTAGTGGTGGGGGGAACGATCGCAATTTCCACCTTACCAGTTTTACAGCGAACTCTGCACAGCATTCTGGTGGAGCATCGACTGAACATCGATTTCCTCGACTTGATGGCAATTAGCATCACGACTTTACAAGGACAATTTATCAATCCTGCTTTGATGCTGTTGCTGATTCAAATTGGCGAAACAATTCGGGAACAAACCGCTCGTTCTTCTCAACAGCAAACTCTCGATTTGTTGGATTGTTTAAAACAATTAGTTTGGGTAGAACGGAACGGCGAAAAACAAGAAATTCCCGTGCAAGAAGTGCAAGCGGGAGATACGGTAATTGTTTATCCAGGAGAACAAATTCCCGTAGATGGTCAAATTATTCGCGGCAAAGCACTAGTTGACGAACAAAAGCTTACTGGTGAAGCAATGCCGGTGATGCGAAAGAAAGGACAAGTTGTTTTTGCATCTACTTTAGTCAGAGAAGGCAGACTTTATATTCTGGCGGAAAAAGTCGGTGCGGATACTCGCGCCGGACAAATTATTAAAGTGATGCAAGATGCACCAGTTCACGATACCCGCATTGAAAATTACGCGGCAAAAGTAGCGGATGCAGCGGTACTTCCTACCTTACTTTTGTCGGGAATCGTGTTTGCTGCTACTAGAAATGTAGGTAGAGCAGCAGCTATTTTAACCCTCGATTTGGCAACGGGAATTCGCGTTTCCGTACCGACAACCGTGTTGGCAGCACTGACTCTTGCCGCACGGCGCGGCGTTTTAATTCGCAGCGGACGAGCGTTAGAAAAATTAGCGGCAGTAGATGCGGTGGTATTCGATAAAACGGGTACTCTCACTTCAGGATATCCCGCGATTGTCAGCGTGGAAACTGTTAGTAATTCCGCGTCATCTTTGCGGGTATTGGAATTGGCAGCCGCCGCAGAACAACGGCTGACTCACCCAGTGGCGGAAGCGGTGGTACGCTACGCCCAAGAAAAGGGAGCCAAAATATTACCTCGTGGCAAGTGGGAATATGAAATCGGTTTGGGAGTGCGTGCCGAAATTGAGGGAGAATTAGTTTTGGTGGGGAGCGATCGCTTTTTGCGCCAAGCCGGAATTAACCTCGATGCACTGCAAGAAAAACACGAATACTTGCAAGCAGAAGGTTGCTCGATTATCTACGTCGCTAGTAACGGCGAATTGCAAGGTATACTTGCTTACCGCGATCCGTTACGTGCGGAAAGTGCAGAGGTAATTCAAATTCTCCGTTCTACTCAAAAAATGGAGATTCACCTGCTCACGGGAGATAATAAACGCATCGCCAGTGGAGTTGCAAAAGAGTTAGGAATCGCACAAAGCAATACTCACGCCGAAGCTTTCCCCGAACAAAAAGTCGCTGTAGTGGAACAACTGCGGGAAGAAGGGAAAACGGTTGCTTTTGTCGGCGATGGCATTAATGATTCTCCCGCTTTAGCTTATGCCGATGTTTCCGTTTCCTTTGCAAATGGTTCCGATGTGGCGCGAGAAACGGCAGATGTCGTATTGATGGAAAATAATTTACATGGTTTGCCGGAAGCGATCGCGATCGCGCGTCAAGCAATGCAAATTATTCATCAAAATACAGGAATTGTTGCTATCCCCAATTTAGCTGCCTTAGCTTTAGCAGCTACGGTTGGCGTTCCACCATTAGCCGCCACCGCGATTAACAATGGTTCGGCAATTTTAGCTGGATTGAATGGTTTAAGACCGCTTCTTAATAATGGCGAAGATTTAGATTTACTGACAGCCGATTTAGATTGCGATCGCCAAGAACCTGAAAGCGAAAATATCCCCGATTTGGCGGAATTTGTTAATGGTAACGGTCATGGCAAAAAGCCGATTGAAGAAATAGTTGAAAACTTAGTTCAAACTTTAGAAAGAAATGGCGATCGCAAATCAGTTGTCAGCGAACCAACCAACGGTAAAGAAGTAGTAGCGCTAGTTCCACTAAAATATGTTTCCAACGGAATTTGCCTGGAACCTTTAGCAACTACCACTGAATTAGCACCCACTAACAGCAATGGTAAAACCTCCATTCAGGTGAAAGAGAAAGAAATTCTCACACCACCAATTGAAGTTAAAACTATCAACGGTAGCAGTTTGGCTAAACGGTTGAATGTCAGCGCCAGTACCATTAGCAAAAGAAAGCTAGCATCCGACTTTCCAGAGTGGAGTCGTCGCAAAGACCCCGATGGTATTGCTTGGAAATATTCGCCAGAAACTAAACAGTTTCTAGCTAGGTAATTAGGGAAGTTAGAAACCCGGTTTTTTGAAAAAACCGGGTTTCTTTTTTGTTTGTATTTCAGATGTAGAGACCTTTCATATTATGCCCGGTAGCATTGGTTGCTGATAAAAATCACTTTCTTATCTGCGTTTATCTGTTTTTATCTGCGGTCGATTTTGCTTGGTGCTTACGAAGTGTGCCAAAACCATGTTTGCGATCGCTGGTCTACATTTTTATTTACACCGATATTTTTCATTTTTGTAGTTTTATTTACAGCATTCATCGCTCTAAAGATGTACCCGCAATCTCGCTAATTCTGGATAATTAACAGTAGATAATATGGCGTTAGGATGATGGCGAATCTGTCATCTATTGTAGGGTGCGTTAATGGAGTGTAACGCCCCATATTAATCAACTCAAAAGAAGTATCCATTTTTGATTTTTTACCGCAGATGAAGACGGATGAACGCAGATGTAGGCGATAGCCTTGCCGTAGGCTACGCAGATAAGAAAGCGATTTTTTAGGCAACCGATGATACCGGGTATTATATCACCCGCTAAATTCTTAAATTGCTCGCCAAATCTTGATCGTCTTATCTTCACTACCACTAGCAATAGTTTGCCCATCCGGGCTAACAGCTAGAGAATAAACCCACTTTTGATGTCCTGTTAAAGTACGTAACATCGTTCCACTATCTAGATGCCATAACTTAATAGTATTGTCCTTACTTCCGCTAATTAAAGTTTGTCCATCCGGGCTAATCGCTACAGTTAAAACCCAATCTGAATGCCCGATAAAAGTACGCAATAATTTACCAGTATGCAAATCCCAAACTTTAATGGTATTATCATCGCTACCACTAGCAATCATCTGTCCGTCGGGGCTAATAGCAACAGTTCTTACCCAGTCGGAATGTCCGGTTAAAGTATGCAGTAATTCACCTGTTGGGAGATGCCATATCTTGATTGTTTTATCTCCGCTACTGCTTACTAAAGTTTGTCCATCCGGGCTAATCGCGAGGGAATAAATCCACTTTTTATGTCCGGTTAAAGTAGATATTAATTCCCCAGTTCCGAGATGCCAAATTTTGATCCGGTGGCTGCCACTAATTAAGGTTTGTCTGTCAGGACTGATGGCGAGGGAATAAATCCATTTTTTGTGTCCTGGTAGAGTTCCGATCAGTTTACCGGTACCGAGATGCCAGACGTTGATGTAACTGCGATCGCTAGTGCGATTACTACTAGCTAAAATCTGCCCGTCAGGGCTAATCGTAATTGTTAAAATCCGTCCGGTATCGCTGGTGAAAGTATGCAGTAATTCCCCCGTTCCCAAATGCCAAAGCTTGATCGTGTTGTCATCGCTACCGCTGGCGATACTGTGTCCATCTAAGGTAACTGCGATCGAAGAAGCCCTGCCGGAATATCCCGTGAGAGTATGAGTAAGAGAAACAGTTTCTAGCAGAGCTTTCCGCTTTAAATTTGATTTTTGCGGCAAGCTGCTATAAACTTTGATGATTTTTTTCTCCTCTTCTACTTGCACGGGAGCGGCATTTTTGAGGATGATTTTGCCTCTCAAATTTTCTACTACAGTTAGCAAGCAACAAACCTGGGCAACTCCTTTTTCATCTCCTAAAGCAACCAAACATTCTTTCAAATTTTCTAAATATTTTTGGTCTTCTACAGTGAGCGGCGATTGAATCGTTTCTAAAGATAAATTAGTTTCCTCAGCCGATATTTGATGCTCTTTTAACCAAAGTTTGAGAGAGTAATTGACTAACTGATATGCCCAACTTTTATCTGACAGGACAGTTAAGCTATGAGCTAAATTCACAGCCAAGTCGCTGACATAAAGCGGTCTTTCGTTCTCCAAAGTTTGAAAGATATCTTGATAGCCAGAAATAATTGTTTTAATTACTTCTTGTACTTGGTCGTGAGCGATATCTTTTGTCAAACTAGGTAATAATTTAGGTAACAGAGGAGGCACATCATAATGAACTAAATGATGTGCATCTGCTACCCAAGCAGCTACTAAACAATGACAAGTAACTAAAAATTCGGTAACTGCTGCTAAATCTTGATTATTAACGCGATATTGCGGAGGTATTAAGCTAATATCAATGCCGTTCTGTTTCCATTTTTCTTCTTTTTCTAGAAGTTGCAAATTAATCGCGTTATCACCACCCAGCTTGTTAACTTCTTCTAAGCTTTCACCTAATTTTAAAAGTTGATTAGCAGTTTCTCGCCACTTGACAGCGCGATTTTTTGCAGATGCGTAAATTAATTCTCGATATGATAATTGATTGATAATTGTTTGATAGCAATAGTTATTATGTCCCATTCCCCAGTAGGCAATGCGGACGTTTAAATAATCTCCCACTATTTCGGTTTCTAAAATTAAAGTGGGTTCGGCTTTCAACATTTCAAACAAATATTTAATACTTGCTTCCCTATGAAAGCAGTTACTTTCCCAACACTCTGCTAAAAATTCAGTCGGTCTTTCCTGACTGTTTAAGGGATAATTTTTACTCAAAAATGCCCTTAAGCCTTGGGTTAAATTTAGCTCGATTTCTGGAATTACTCGATCGATCTCTCCAAAACCAGGTATGGATGACCCATGAGTTGTCCCTACCATCGGTGAAACAAAAATGCGAAGCGGTCTTGGCCGTTCGCTACTGTGGGATGCTAATATTTGGGAAGGAAATAAACGTAAAGGCCAATTATTAAGTATTTTTTGAACTTCTGCGTTTGCCTGGTTTGGTTCTCGCTTGTAAGCTGCTATTTTGATGCTTTCTCGATCGTAAGTTGCTAATTGATGGGATGAATTTTTCGAGTCAGTTTGCCAATTCTCTGGAGAATTCGCCCATTTCATGGGAGGACGCAGGTTTTCTATTTCTTTGGCTTGTTCGTGCTTGAGTTGAGCCAGCCTTTCTTCTTGAATAGCAGTAAATATTTGTGCGATCGCTGGCAAACCTTCCACTAGCAACTTTAATCCTAGTTCTAGTTCCATAAATGCCTCAAAATTTAATCCATAATTAAGCAATAGCACTGTCTAAATCATAGCTGTTAATCTACACGATCGTGGTTAAGCCTGAGTTAATGCTTTTTAGAACGTTTGTAGTAAGGAATGCGAGTCCTTATTTTGAGGACTGAAGTCCTCACTACAAACCTTTGATCGATTTAAGTTGCAACTTGCTTACCTTTAATTCGATCGCAAAAAAAGCCGTTTGGCTAGATGATAAATCATGCTCAAACGACTTTTCGATCAAATATATTATTTCGATTAGTCTGGTTGCTTTAATTCCTTACCGTATGTCTGTTTTACTTGGCGAGATTCTAACCAAAGAGGTACGAAAATCCAAGCAATTACTAGTAGTAAAGCTACTACAGCAAATTGAGCTACCCAAGTAACTAGTTGTGCTAAGGGAACAACTCGCCCTGCAAAGAATGACAAGGTTACCATCACGGATGCCCAAGCTGTTGCGCCAGCTAAGTTATAAGCAAGAAACTTGAGAAAGGGCATTTCCGCAATGCCTGCTAAGGGGCTGGCGAAAATCCGCAGCAGTGCAATGAAACGACCGATAAATACTGTTTTTCCGGCGTTTTTGCTAAAATCTTGCTTCAGTTCCAGCAGTTTTTCTTCTCGTACCCGAAAGATTTTTCCAGCATTTACTAGTAAAGGCCAACCGCCGTATCTGCCTACTCCATAACCGCAAATACCACCGAGAAACGCTCCTAGTATAGCGCTACCCAGGACAAACCAGTAATTTAGTTCTCCACTGCCAGCGAGAAATCCTCCCGCGATCGTAATTGTTTCACCAGGCAGGGGAATGCCTATGTTTTCTAGCAGAATTCCCAGAAACACAACCCAATAGCCATATTGATGTGCTAGTTCCTGGATGTTTTCGAGCGATATAAATTCAAGAGACATTTACTATTGCTTTACAAAGTTTAATACTGCCTTTAATATTGACTTAATTTTTGGGGAAGTGTCAATTGGTCATTGGTCATTGGTCATTTGTCATTCGGCAATTTCTGCGCCCCCACTATATCGGTACTCCGATTAGTGGTGGGTAGTTGACTATCAGGTCGAAAATGGGTAAGTAAAAACGTAGGTTGGGTTGAAAGATAGTGAAACCCAACAAAACCGTTGTTAATGTTGGGTTTCGTTCCTCAACCCAACTTACAATCTTCTCCTTTATCCTTCAGAATTACTAGGTCGAAAATGGGTAGACCTGTTAAGCAGTGAAAGTGGCAGGTGAAGAGGTCGGGGGACTGGATGCCGAGACTGGCGATCGCAGGTGCGGCGGGAAAGGGCCAAAGTCGGTCAAAACAGATTTGTTCTTGTGTATCTGTAAAACTAAATTGAATTAAATAAGTGGCGGGTGGTGCTGCGAGTAATTTTAATAAGCGAAAGCCGAATTCGTAGATTAGTTGGCGTTGAGCATCCGATAAATGGATTGGTTGAATATAACTTATAGAGGATAGAGATAAATTTTCTGATAATTCTTGGCTGTTAGCTAAACCGATCGCTTCGGCGTACAGTGGCCCTTTTTTAGTCCATACGACTGGCAACCACAAGTTACCTACTCCACTGGGGTATCCTAACTGCTGTTGAACTAAATGCCGTAAATCCAGGATATCGCGACAAGCTTGGTAAACTTGCTGATGGGGAAATGAAAAATGAGGGGAAATATTGAGAGTTAAAGGACAAAAAAGTATTTCCGTTGCATTCAAGTTATCTGTTAAATCGCCAGCATATATCAACTTGGAAGACAACGTTTTTAGGTCGGTACTGTGCGCTGCTTGCGCGATCGCATTTACCATTGCCGCAGTTATGGGAGATGAAGCTACCAGTTTCCCAGTCTCATCCACCTCCTCATCCACCACGATCCATACTTCAGGCATTAGCCGAAACTGGGTAAACTAGCTCTCCGAGTAGCAGGCTGAAAACTTGGTAAATCCAGCTTGCCACCACTTTGACGGCTTTTAATTGCCAGACGATAATTTAAACTTTGCAGTTCAGCTTGCAACTGGCGGTTTTCCCGTTGCAATTGAGCCATTTTTTCTTTCACTGGTGCTAGACGTTCGGCAAATTTTTGGCGATAAACTTGCGGTAGTTCCTGCACCACCTGTTCTAACATACGGCTGCGGTCAGTTAACTCTTGTACAGACTGACGCAGGTGATAAATTTCCGTATCGCGATCGGCAATTTGTTCCTGATAAAACGCTACCTGTTGTTCAACACCTTGCAATTGTTCTCGCAAGGCTAACATTTGAGATTGGTTGCGCTCAGAAACTTCCGGACTTGGTAAGAATGTAGTATTGCCTTTAACTAATCGAAATAACTCTTGAGATAACTGTTGAACCAGTTGGTCTCGCAAGGTTAACTCTTGGCGGAGTTCGGATATTTCCGACTCCAGAGTATGTAGAGTGGAGGTATCAATTTGGCTCACAAGGGTTTTCAACTCCTCTTTGGGTGATATAGCCAACAATAGGGGGAATAGCAACACTCACCTACTGTGTTGCTAGATCATGCTACATTCTACCACGCTCGATCGACAAGGGGAAAGGATGAAGGATGAAGGCTGAAGTCTGAAGGATAAAGGATAAAAATTAACTGATTTTTTCCATCCCCCCATCCC